>JAEOUB010000345.1 GCA_016839545.1 Candidatus Kariarchaeota archaeon
ACCCTATTATCAGGCAGGCAAGTATATGCTCACAAAGATAGACAGGGTGTATCTTACCACAATCACACTCCAGAACAAAATCCTCTTCCCAGCTAATTACTGCATTACCCCTCCCAATATGTGAAATCCTATCACTTTCTATCTCAAAATTCTCAGGATTAGTTGAGATAAGCAAAGCAGCACGTCTTTCCCTGTGACTCACCTCAAACTCCAGATCTTCCAATAGCCGTTTGTAGCTGGTTTGTCCGAGTTGGGTGACTGAACCCACGAAACGTTCTCGATTATTGCTATGTGTGGCTAAATATCGACTTAGTACCTTGTGTATCTGGTTATCACGTGCTGATCCCCGGATGTTGGAGTATATTTTCCCAACAACATCACCAAACGAGAAACTCAGTGCAAACCCGTAGCTACGAGGATAGAGCTCAAGTGAACCACCTTCTAAAAGGTGGATTGCTGGATCTAGAGTCAGAAAGACACTCGAATTGGTGGTGGTGATGTAAGGCGTCGCTATATGCCTGGAACGTATTTTGATTTGAGTTGAAGTCACTGAGACATGACCATCTCCTTGACCGGGTTCAATAAGTAATTGCAGAGGCTTATTGTCCTTACAGTACCTGCGAACTCCAGAGATTAATTGGAATAGGATAACAGGACTCAAGGCTACTGAAAGTACGTCCCCTCTCTCAATAAATTCACTTATCATTCCGATTTCTTCCGATTTCCTCCGGTATACTTCAGAGTCTCCAAGAAGCCTGAATGGTCTTGAATCACCTCTTCTTAGCACACGAATATCAGTTCGGGACTTGGTATTGCTGATGTGCAATCCCCCAGGTGTATAAGATAGTGATTTCAAATTTTCACTGAAGTATTTGGAATATTCAATCCATCCGGTACCAATGACATTCTCGCTCTCTTCCTCAATCTGCATCCTCATGCCTATTTGGTAGAAGATATCTCCATATTCGGATATGTTTTCGAATACCAGTCTATCCTCTAGAATTGCTAATTGAGGCCCAGGGAATGGTTTCTGATAAAGCGCTCGAATTTTCTCTATCTCATCGATACGATGTTTATTGTCGTGATAATAGTTCATCATCCGGTCAAGTTGCTTTGTAAGCTTATTTCTTCTATTGAGCAGCTCTTTCAGCACTTCCTTCTTGGCATCAGGTTGAGTCTCAAAAAAAGTTTGATCTTCAGTAACTCTCCGTATCAGCTCATTTGCATACCAATCACGGTACTCGATCTGAGATATCTCATAGCTGGCAGGTTTGAGCATGGTCAGGTAGTCTATCATGAGAAGGGCAGCGTGCGCTTCTTCAAAATCATACAATATTGTCTCGAACCGCATTTCAGATCGAGTATCAGTTCCCAGTTCAATCTTTGCTAGATTGTTCTCGTCTCGTCCTGTGATAGATTCAAATGCAAAGTACCTCTCGCTCATACTCAATCCTCCAACTCTGAAAGGAGCATCATTGCCGCTTTGATCTTAGTACCAACTCCGGTTTTTGACAGAAGTAACATTCTTTCTCCCAGTCTCTCTCTCAATCTCTCATTTTCCAGCATCACCACCAGAGATGACGCAAGTTCAACAGTTTTCAGACCTATTTTCGGCTTCCATGCCAGTCTGTTTAGCAAATCATACAATGGCTTGTTCAAGTCCTCATCGATCTCTCTGCGATGATCCTTGAGATAGTGGAGAATTACTTGCTGGTTGTCTGGGTGGTAATTGTAGAATAATCTTCCAAGATCCTTTTGCTCTATTCCCTGTTCGTTGAGCCAAAGCCTGCCAAGAGATCTGCATTTTGGTTGAGAAGATTCCAGGAGATCCACAACTATCCCACTTCTTGACTCAGGCGACATCCGGGCTTCTTTCAATTGTTGCAATGCTCTATCCTGAAGATCCTGATGATAGGATCCAGCCAACACAACCCACATATCAGGCGTTCCATACCTTTCTAGCTCTCTCACAAGGCGTTCCCGAAGAGAGAAGATCTCTACATCTCTGGCCCATTGGAGAAGATCGAGGTGGATCTCTCCCTGATCAATTACGAGATAGGCTGTGAGATACGATCGTAACCTTGGAGACGTTGCTCCGAACAGTGCAGGAAGAGTTCTCTCCATCCCTCGTTCAACATTCCATCCTCGACGATAGATATTTGTGATAATCAAGTTCTCCAAAGCATGTCGGAATCCGTTGCGTTCAGAATAATTGAGTGTCTGGTTGACTATGGCAATCTGACCCAATATATCTCGTGTGAGATAGGCAGGAACCTCTTTGAGTTTAGATTTTCCAATTGCTTCGCGTTTGGGACGGTGAATGCCAAGCGCAAGGTAATGACGTGCAAGCTGTTCCCAGACTGGTTTGGTGAAGGAAAACTGGATGTTACTCTCAATGAATTTCATTATCTCACCTTTGCTCAGCTGGTAACTCCTTACAATAGTCTCAATATCAAGCGTTCGAGAGCTCTCCAGATCAAAATCCTCAATTCTGTCTTGGAAGAGAATTTTGTATGAATCAATCGCTTGCTGTATCCAGTCCTCTGCAAAACTATTAGTGATCTGGTTCCAAGGAATAATTAGATTCTCAATAAACCGTTCTACACCTATGTTCGTAACTTCAGGATCATATCGATCATCGATGATCTTGATGATCGTCTCAAAAGTCGGGGGTAATAGATCTTTGTGAGATCGGCCTAGCATCTTGATATAATCCTTTAAAATCTGAAGAGATGACTCTCCCTGCAAGAGAATTTGTTGGGTTAATGTTTTGACTACACTTCCTGATACTCCCACTTCTGCTTGTTCCACAATTCTAAGGAGAACTGGAGTAATTAGGAAGTGAGGAATATCCGTTGGACCAATCAGCTTGGGCAATCTGGTCGGAAAGTCAATAAATGCCGGATAGGCCCCCACAAGTGCCAAGTTTGTCTCAAGACTATATTTGTCAGGTAGATTATTTTTGAGGAAATAGTTTCGCACAATACTCGCACTGATTTCATTTCGGATGAATGCTGAGTGAAATCCAATTTGAACAACATTCTCTTCCTTGTTAATTACCCGATTTACATGCTTTCGTAGAATTTTAAGGACCTGATGCTTCTTCAACCATTCATTGATATCAACAAATTCAATTTCTCCAATCTTGATCCCAGGAATGGTTGACATGAAAGACAGTACAAACTCTTCAATTTGCTTTCTTTTCTTCCAGTGAAGCCAAACTCGTAGCAGTGAAATGAGTCTTCGTGTAACATAGTAATAGATACCATCCATCAGAGAATCGGTCGTCTCTTTTGTCTCATCATCGACTACATCTTGAAATGAGAGGAATGAGAGCACAACCCCTGCAATTCGTGGAGAACCCGTTGTTTCTGCGAATTGAAGAAGATCAATCAGTGCTGGGGTGAGGTCTTTGGGTTCAATGAGACCACTCCTCATCTGGTTCTGAATATATCGTACATCGAGAAAGAGTTGTTCAGGATCATCGTTTAGATTCTCAAGATACTTCAGACCGTCCGCACGGAAAGAGCTTTTCAACTGATCTACTGTTCTTTGCATTCTCACTCTCACAGAGTAGTTCATGAACTCCCTGAACGCTACGGAGACGCTCTCATCCAGACCGTGATCTCTTAGATATTCAGGTGAAAATCGGAGAAGGTAATACCTGGCGAAACGTCGATATCCTTTATCTTGAAATGTTACATAGCGTTTTGCCCAATCTATGATGTATTGAGCTTGGATCCCGTGTCTACCATATTCTCTGAGTATAGCGATTGCATATTCATCATTGAAATGAAAGAGATAGTATACCAGGTTCCGAGATGATGGGGTATCTAGATATATTAATTTGGTCAGCAGCGCCTGTCTTTCAGACCTGCTGGTACTTGCGAGAATTTTGAGAAAATAGTCCATTTCTTCAAGGTATTCAATCTCTCCTGCAATATACTTCAGGATTTCCAAGGTGACCGGAAGGTCATCTGACACATTCTCATCCATCTCCTCCCAGAATGTAACATTTAGCACTCCATTTGTCCCCCTGCCATTCCCCTGATGTACTCTGAGGCTACCGGATTGTTGCCCGAGTAATATGAACAGAAACTGGACGGGAGGGGAATAGTAGATTATGTCAGACGTCGGATATCGAGTATCAAGGTTTTTGGAGGTAATAGGTGGAACCCTTATCGAGGTTGTGAGCTTGGGTCCATTGATAATGACCATGGTTTTTCTTGGTTTTGAAGGATCACCAAGATAGAGGTGCTGCTCATCATCACTGACAATGAACAAGCGGATTTCCTCTAGCCATTCTTCAAAACTGACCATTAACAGGTGGCTAGTCCATACTTTTCTATTAAATCTGACGAATTCATCGGTCTAATCTATCACTTTTGGACCTGTTTTATCACGAGAGTATGAAATCAAAGCAATCCATACCGTTGCAGTGTATATTCAATAAATGGCTCTGAATGAGTCGCTTTGTTCGTTTCAAATGATGCCAACTCAGCATTCTCAATTTCTCCAGTTGTAAACTCAGATTCCTCAATGGTATGCATTTTGTCAGCTACAGCTCCTACCACGACCGTAGGTACTTTGATTTCCTTGAGCAGGTGTTCTTGGGGGTGTGGATGATAATTGAGCACTGTGTGTTTGATATGAGAGAAATTGGCAAGCTCAGTCGCCTTCACATATTTTTGATATTGTGCTTCATCTGTTGTTCTATCAACCTCGAAATTCCGTAAGTACCATCGGACGAGGAATTTGAGCCTTGAAAGAAATCCGGGTGGGAAGATTTGTGCAAAAACCTTTCCTATGTATGGAACTCGGAAATGGATGTTGGCACCAATTAGATAGGCCTCATGAGGGGTCAAGAGTTGTTGAGATAAAGCATCGATCATCAAAGTTCCACCAAAACTGGATCCTGCAAGAATATATTTTCTCTCTGATAGACCTGACGTCTCAACAAATTCCTGAAGATCAAGTAGGAATCTCTCAGGGGTGAAGTGCTCTCTTCTTGGTTTTCCATTAGGAGGATGGAATGTGCCTTTTTCTCTTGTTTCCCAATAATAAATCTCGAAATGCTCCCTGATACCTTGAAGAAAAATCTCCCAAGAATCAAGAATGGTGATAAACCCCGGGACCATCAGGTACACAATATCGGTGGTTTTTTTGTCCCCTGATGGCTTACTATGAAGGACTTCAGTTATCCCTCCATCTGAATGATGCATCAAGTAGAGATCTGTATCTGCCTCGAAAGCTGTGGGCTGATACATGTGATCTTTGTAGAGATCACCTCTGTTCTTTTCAGATCTTTCCAGAACAGGCTTCATGCGCTTTGTGTCATGTGCATATTTTTGGTGTCTTTGGTAATCTTACAGAAGATAGTAAGAATCCTCAGCAGGTTTTGAAGGAAATTCCTCACTACTGGTAATATGGGAGTTTCCCTCCTCATCCGTTGTGAAAATTAACATCTTGACATAGAGATTTCCCAAACTATAGATGAAATCTCGAAACTTGCAATAATACTCAAACAAGGGATATCTGAATTCTGTTGGTGAGATCATCAACACAATAGATTTCGAATTATTCCAAGGATTTGGCATCATGGCCAATAAACCATAGCTATTTCCATTTTTCAGGAAGGGTGTGTCATTGATGACAAAATTGGGGTTCTCAAATTCAATATTCCACCCATAATCAGCATCCAAGATCTCAAGTAAATTATCAGTAAGGTCATCCAACTCATCAATCATAATCACGGCATTTGATTTCTTCAAGGCTAGCTCCAATATAGGACGCTGTGCATACCGTAAATCGAAAAACCTGTATTCCATTCCTTTCTCATCGATCTGCTTGATAAGCGGTGCCTGTTCCTCTGGGTTCAATTGGTGGAAGAGTAATGTAGAAGTCGTGCTGGTTCGCTCTTCTACACTTGCATCTAGTTCTACAATCATAGTTTTCTCAGTTTCCTGACCATGAAAATGGTACATGTCCAAGATATATGAATCCTCCTCGATTTTGGACAACGTTCTCAACCACCTTGGAGGTGTCACGGTAGCGTAGTAGACCACTGCAATTATGAGAAGCAGTATCAATTCACCAAAAAGGAGATATTCCAATTCTGCATTTCTTGTCAGATATTGATCTTCACTTGCTCCAGGTTTCGGTATAAATAGAAATTGAAGCAAGATATAGGCATTAATCAGTAGCATGACCAGGGAAGTCATCCCTCGCCGAAAATTCACCAACTTGTCAGTAAAATCCTTGACCTGATAGAAGAAGCCAGCCATTAATACGAAAGTCAGAATTACTATCATTAGGTAACCTGCAACAGTGATTCGAATGATTTCTGTACCAAAAATTCCGGGAGAAGTAGCTAAAACCGTTGGTATCAGGATCGATCCTGCAGCAAAATAATAGACATTAGAAAGGTATCTAGATCCAATATCTTCAATATTCGAGGTGTAGAGTTTCTTATTGTATCGAAATGTTCCAAGAATGAGAAGTATAAGTCCGGGTCCCCTTGTATAGACTGAATCGTATCCAACCATGAAGTAACCTCCGTAGTCTGTTATTACCAGCATAATATGTGTGGTCAGTATCGAAAAGGAAATGAGAAAAATCCCCATAAATGTAAGTCTGACACCTTCAAAGATATTCTGCGGTTTTTCGGAATCACCCGTTGTGTTCCTCAAGCTCAATGGCGTGTTGAATCGGTCTACTGACAATTTATATAGCCCATATTGTGTGATTAGGAAAATTAGACTAAAAACAGTAAATACAATGGCAACCTCCTTCTCAGGAATCTGAGAATTTGTAAGCCAAAGCGGGGGGAGGTTGCTCACAAGAGACCAAACATTGTTTCACAATACGCTTTAAAAAATCTTCTAAGACAGTATTTTTAAAAAATTTTGATCTGGAATGCTTTGATTCCCATCAATATGGGGTATTTCTTGAATCCCTCCATGCCTTCGGGGAAACTTGACAATGGAAATCAGGGACTGCTTTTGATACGCCAAGTTTTCAAGATATACTTTGTATTTCTTTAGAAAATCAATAACCACAATAGCCATATCCGGTTTAATCATAACTAACCAGAATTTACGGTTAAGATTCCACAGAGAAGGCACAATGACAATAATGGCATAATCCTCTTCACCACTACCCAGGAAGAAAGAGTTTTTGAATAGAATTCCCTCTTTCTCAAATTTGAGGGTTGTGAAAAAATGTCGTTCGACGCTTTTCATAATTCGGTTACTGGTTTTGGAGTTATAGGCATCCAAATAGAGGATTTCCGATGTCGGTAATAGTAATTTTTCGAGGAGTTCTTCATCTAAGAGGCTGAAATTCACCAGGTGACCGTTATATTCGTCCTTGATCTGTTCAAGTATGAGATTCTCATCGTTGCTGTAAGATAGAATATATTCCAACTCTTCCTCAATTTCAGCTTCATATCCATCGTCCAAAATTTTCAGTCGTATGCCTAAATTTGACGGATCATCAAATCTGAAATCTGCATATTTCAGGTACTCTTCATTGCTTATTTTGAAAAATCTTCTTAGCTCTTTTGGCATAAAAACTAGTAAATAAACCCCAAATAATACAATGATCACTGTTAAGTCATGACTCAGGAGTAAAAGCTCAACTGTCGGTTGACGGGTGGGGTAAAATCCATCTTTTGGGAGAAAGGAAGCTGGTACTACTAAGAACACGAGATTGGAAATCCCCGATATAATCAGAGCGATCCTTACCCTAGCCTTCTCCATTTTGTCGAGTTTAATGCCCCGATTCTTTGCTATTATCGAATAATTATATAGAATTATGAATAGAAATGCCCCAAGCAGGAGATAGTTGGTGAATTGTCGAATATTCTCATTAACGAAAGTCCCTAGTACAAATAGAAGTGGAAAGATCAGCAGTGATGCATGAGGTCGTTTGATCAGCTCGTCGTATGATTTGGTCATTTCTGATATCAAGCTAAAAATTCCTATATTGAGAAAAATAATCCCAAAAACCATGACAAAGTCTTCCTCTCCAATTAAGAGATATGCGCTGTTTGATGGATAGAGGATCGCAGATCCATGAGATATTAAATTGGTCAATTCAAGAAGTATCAGGCCTATGAATAAAGAGGTGAAACTTTCAGAAATAATCGTTGGTCGGACGAGTAACGCGTCACTTGGACCTCTCATAGAACTGAGAATTCGATTTCTAATGAGGTATCCTGAAACGATAATTGCAATGAATATCGATAAGTTGAGCCCAAACAGCACTTTCAGAGTGGCAAGGTCTGGTAAATCTGATTGACATACCCAGATACCCGCCGTACACTCCATAGCACAGCTCCTCTCAACAGGATATATTGTTTATCACTTTCGTCAGGGTTTTTATTTTGTTAGCTCATAACTGTGACGTTTACCTGTGAAATTTGTGTTCCTCTCCGATATTCATCTGGATATCAACATTGCAAGAAAGGACCAGAAATTTATGGAGAAGCTGATTCAATATCTTTCATCCATCACTGCCGATATTTTGATATTCACGGGTGATATTGCAGGGAAGACCCAACAGGTAATCGAGTTTTTTGAAGCCACAAGTTCTCTGCCATTTGAAAGGAAACTCTATGTGCCTGGGAACCATGATATCTGGGTTCATCAAGATGCCCAGGATCTTAGCAAAGTCAAGTACTATGATATACTCCCTGAAATCGCTAATAGATACGGTTGGGATTTCATTCCCAATAATCCCTTGATACTGGACGATATTGCCTTTGTAGGTACCATGGGGTGGTATGACTACAGTAGTAGGAACAAAATCTGGGATTCCAAACTATCTTTACACGATTATAGTCGCAAAATCCATCCTCAACTCAATGTCGAGTTGATGGATAGGCACTTTGTGAGATTCGGGATGGATGATCAATCGATTTCAGATGTCATGATTGGAGATCTCGCAAGAGATATCCACTTTGTAGAGGATCGAGTTCCAATTGAAGAACTAGATACAATGTTTGTACTGACCCATATGGTTCCTTTTGAGCAATTTGTGCACTATCGTGGGATCTTGAGGTTTGACTATTTCACCGCATATTTCGGTAACTATACCCTAGGTGATGAAATCACTCGTATTTCAAAAAGAGTTAAGGTGGAGTCTGTTTTCGGTCAGGTTCATCACCCGATGACGAAACAACTGTCAGTTGATCTTCAAGCCCACTGCGTCCCCATTGGATACCCAAGAGAGTATGGAAAACAGATATCACTAGATAAGCTGTTCAGCACCCGGATCAAGGAATATTCAATCTAAGAGTCGCAGTTGATATAGAGTACTGTGGCAATTACAGTATGACTCGTATCTGGGTCCTATCGAGTTTCTTGCTCTTTTGTGTAGCAATTTGGATTTATCTAAAAATGTTCGTTCTCTCGGTGTTACTCGCCTGTTTTCTTAGTTGGTATACTATGCAACGTCGTCAGCATCAATTAGCTCTTCTTTCCGGTACAGATAAAGAGGTTTCATTGCAGGATCTAAGCATCAGTCGGGGAGCGATAGTCACTGGAACGACAGGTATGGGTAAATCAAATCTCAGATTTCATCTGATTGCATATTTCCAATCTTTGGGATTTCAGATACTTGATTTAGATCTTAAAGGTGAGGTGAAGATCTCAAATAGACTTGTTCCTGGTATAAATCTGGCAATCAATCTTTTTCAAAATCGAAAGATTTCGACTATTCAGGTGGTTCATCTTATTCAAACTCTTGCAGAGGATTTGACCCCTCCTCAAATTTCTTTGTTAACCCAAGTGCTAGAATCAGAAGAGCAGAGTAATTTACAGGAATTTTTCAATAATATTGTTGTGACCGGTTTGGCCAATTCCAGCTCAGGTATGGGATCTCCATTGACTCCAACCGCATTGTTACAGAAATTGAGAGTTCTGCAGGATGACTTTGGAACCATATTCAACGTCTCATCTTGTTCTGTATCTAGAGAATCGAATGAAGATCTATTCTTTGATCTATCACATCTCTTTGGGCGATGTGATCTCGATAAGATTGCACAATTTGTTGAATTCATCCTTCACTATTTTGTAATTAGCAATCCTGAAAGACGAAACATGGCAATATTCCTCGATGAGAGCCAACTCCTCCTTTCAAAATCCAGCGGAAAGGCGGTAGAAACTGTAGTTACTCATTTTAGAAGTAGAAACATTCCGGTTTTCATCTTTGGGACCCGTGCTGATCATTTTCCAGACTTGGTTCTGGACAGTTCAACTGTTTTTCTTTTCCAATCTATGTCCAAAAAGTTCAGAGAGACCTCTAATCTCCCACCCTTCGATTGTATCTATATCAGTCCTGAAATCTCCAAAGCGCGTCGACTCACTACTCTCTCATTCAGATCCACGTTGATCGACCCGAAATTATACCCTCTACCTTTCAAATATCTCAAGAGATTTGACATGACGCCCACAGAGATGAGAAAACGTATTTTCAATGTTTTGCGTACAAAGTACTTTCCAGGTGCGGGAGATAGCGTACATCAATTGGAATCTGATTGGGTGTCACATCTTCTTCTAGTCGTCCAGAAATATCCTGAAGCCCAGCGTCTTGCTATTACAGGTACTATCCTCCAATATAATCGATATCTAATTTCCTCAACCATGCTAGAAGGTGATCTGACACGATATTACAGCAATTTGAATTCAACTTTCAGAAAACTTCGTATGACACTCATCACTCCCTTGACACAAGGTTGAAATTTCCTCATGTCTAAAGTATACTGTGAAATTAGAACTGTGTTCCCGATGTAATCAGGGACCCACAACCGTTAGATGTGGTCTCTGTAAGAGGGGGTACTGTAAGAATTGTGCTTCATTTAGAAATGGGCTCTGTACAGCCTGTTATAAGACTCAGACCTCGTCACAACCTCAAGGTCGTTTCTTTCAATAGGAACCAATCAATTCCCTTAAAGCGAGTAGATTCAATCAATTTTTGTGCCTGATCAGATTAGTATTCCATTTGATCCACCACTTGATGCTACAGTCAATATTAGGTCTGGAAAATACGGACTGATCTTGGCTCATGGCAAGACAGATGATATATCTGATGGAATTCTGCCCTCTCTGCAGAAGAAACTAGCTGAGAAGAATATCTCTTCAATCTCTTTCAGATTTCCCTTCCGTCAAAAAGGTCTGAGGCAAATTGATGACGTTCCCACTCTTGATGGTAGTTATCTTGCAGTGTGGGAGTATGTCAGTCAGAATTACGAACAGGTGACCTGGCTTGTCGGAGGAATTGACATTGGGGCTGAGACTGCAATTCGTGCAACAAGTCTCATAATGACTGATGATGGCAGTGTTCCAGTAGTGATTGCTCTCAACTACCCGCTCTATCCACCAAATCGTCCTGAGACAATTGATGCAGCCTCACTTGGTGCAATCATGGGTGATGCACTCTTTGTACAGGGATCTGAATCTAACCAGGGAAGTTATGATCGAATGAGAAACCAACTGATGATGATGGTTCCCCATGCAGACATAGTGAAGATCAGAGGGGCCAATCATGAATTTGTAGTTAAAGAGAAGAGTTTTGATAGAGTTGCTTTTTGGATTTCAAATGATATTGAACGATTTATCAAGAACGGACTGCCTTAGTCCCCACTAACTGTATCTCAAAGACCGATAGTTTGTTGAAGTATTGGTAAGGCGAGACCAGCGGCACCACTTAGTCTTGGTAAATACGCTTTGATATAGTAAGAAATAGACTTGGTGAATTTCATCTCAAGTGAGTCTCCCATAACACGGCCATTTGTCTCAGCAGCTTGAACTGTCACCAATTTGTATCCAAAACCGTCTGGCTTGAATCTAAACCATACAGCATCTCCAATTTGGAGTAGATCAGTGAGTAATCCGACAATATCCTCCTCGGTACTGGACACAATTGGGGGTTGTACCTCCGGGTATGGGTCTGTAAGTGGATCCAGTCGAATTTTGATCCTCTGATTGTGGGGATGGATTTCGTAGACGCCCCCATGGAGTTCAACAAGTACCTCACGATCTGTTCTCTCCGTATTGTTGAGGAAGAAGGCAATAACACCTGTAGATTCCTTTACACTTCCTTGGTTAGTTCTTGCAGCAACTGTGAAGTAGAGATCGTTATGAGTAAACACAGTATAATCATCAGTTAGTTTAATCATCAGACGATCAACAAGTCGAAATGGCTCTGGTGACATACTCTCAATCCGTTTAAGTATCTTGGTCACCTCGGCAAAACTAAGACCTGTCTCGTCTCCTCTGATCAATGGATCAACATTAGAATCACCCACTAGCTCAATGAGCTCACGGCGTAGTACTTCGTCTGATAGAATATCAGGATTTGAGTAATTAAGATAAAGGAGGAGTAAGATTCGCTCTCGTGCACGTTCTAATCTGGTTTTTGGAGTCTCATCCGCTTCAAAGTTGTCTTTAAGCCGGGAAGAGATATCAGCTGCCCATTCATCAATATCCAAATACGTTGCAGGGTCAAGATAAGTGATGAAGACATCACTTAACAGGTTATCCAATGTCATTGGAAAAGCGTCAGGCTCAAAAAATCCGATAAGTCCACCAGGAGAGAAACTTGTTTCCTCTGGGTAGTCCACCAGAAATAGGACACTTATTGTGATGAATGCAAATGTGATTGCCAAAGTTGCAAGAAATGCTCGAAAGCTCTCTGGGTCAGATGCAAATGTTGGGTCAAAGGCTATTGATGAGATGAATATCGCTAGGGAAATCATCGATGATATAGTCACAAGTAAACT
>JAEOUB010000346.1 GCA_016839545.1 Candidatus Kariarchaeota archaeon
AAGTTTTGAGTCAGCTATGCTGCGACTAGGTGGAAAAGTAATTGGTATCAGTGATCCTAAGACTTCCTCCGTTACCAAAGGAGAGTCGATAGCTGATACAATTAGAATGGCCGCTGCATACTCAGACATAATCGTCATGAGACACTTCTTGGAGGGTAGTGGTCGAGTAGCTGCAGAATATTCATCAGTTCCAGTTATTTCCGGTGGAACGGGGATCCAGGAACATCCAACCCAAGCCTTACTTGACCTTTACACAATAAGAAAGGAATTTGGTAATCTCGATGGATTATCTATCGGTTTATTGGGAGATCTTCGATACGGCCGAACTATTCCCTCTCTCCTCTATGCCTTCTCAAAATACAAAAACATCAAAGTTCATCTCTATTCTCCTCCACAACTTCGTGCAAGGATGACTGTCTTGGAAGATATTTCAAATGAGCTCGACTATGAGATTTCAGAGTCTCTCTCTGATACCATAAAGGACCTTGATGTCTTATATGTCACTCGAGTTCAGAAAGAGCGTTTTCCTGATGAAGCAACGTATGAACGGTTGAAGGGTTCATATGTCATATCCAATGAGACACTAAAAAGTGCAAAAGATAGAATGATAATCATGCATCCATTACCAAGGGTCGGTGAAATTGATTATAATGTTGATAATAGTCCCCATGCAAGATATTTCGAACAAGCCAAAAACGGGGTATGGATGAGGATGGCAATCATCAATTCAATGCTAAGGTGATAAATATGGAAAAACAAATGCTAGTTACTAAGATAGATAACGGAACAGTGATTGACAAAATCCCTGCGGGTAAAGCTCTTCAAATACTCAGGATATTGAAAATTTATGATACTGTTGAATTCACCATTGCTGTTGCAATAAGAGTTGATAGTAGGTCACTTGGCACTAAAGACATTGTGAAAATGAAAGACAGACAACTATCAGAAGATGAATTGAAAAAGATCTGGCTGATTGCTCCCAATGCAAAGATATCGCGTATTGAGGGTTATGAGGTTCGCGAACAATTCATGCTCCAGGAAAGACAATTTAACAACAAATTTACTGGTGTACTAACCTGCAATAACCCGACTTGTGCGACAAATCATCGAGAACCGGTGGATAAAGAATTCTTACTTATGCAAAGAGACCCCATTCTTGTCCGTTGTTTGTACTGCGATCGAGTTATGCTCGAATCTAACATCAGAGAGCAATTGTAATGAGTATTGAAACATTTCCTCTGGGAATTGATTTACACGTTCATTTCAGAACTCCGGGTTCAGGGAGCAAAGAAACTCTTGATACTGGTTACAAAGCAGCAATATCTGGAGGTATTGGAACAGTAATTGACATGCCAAATACAACTCCTGTTATTGATTCACTAATTCAACTGGAGTCAAAATTAGAACTCTTGGAGGATTATCCATTTGTACATCAGTTTTCTGCATTGACTTCTCGTAATATTAAAAATGGCCAACTTGATAAAATATCACGGGTTAACCCTCTTTTCAAGGTATTTATGGCAAATTCTACAGGCGATCTGGGTATATCACGGTCTGAACTAAGAGATGGCTTGGATCAAATTGAGGAATATTCCCCTCTAGTATTTTTCCATGCAGAGGACCAAACCCTGATTCTACCGAGGAATAATGGCATAACTGAACTTGAATGCAGACCTCCTGAGGCAGAAATTCAGGAAACAGAATTCCTCGTCGACTTATCAAAAGAATATCCAAGTATTATGTTCCATATCACACATGTATCCACTTCTCAGGCGGCTGAGCTCCTCTATAGAAGTAAATTGTCGTGGGATGTACTCCACAAGCATCTATGGTTTGATGAGACTCTAGTAAAATCGAAGGGAAATTACGCTAAAATGAACCCACCACTTCGTAGTGCCCAGGATCGAGAAATTTTAGTTGAATTTCTGGCATCAGGGAAAGTACCCATCGTTACATCAGACCATGCTCCTCACACAATTGTTGACAAGAGGGATCCAGTTGCCGGAGCACCAGGTGTTCAGGAACTCTACATCTCAATGTTGGATTTGTATGTACGTGGACTTATCACCAAGGAAATCGTGACAAAAACACTTTATGATAATCCAAAAAAGATTCTTGAAAAATATAATTTGAATGTCAGGAGAGGCTCTATCGCTTTTGATACAGAGGACAGATTCAGATTTCACGCAGATCAAATAATGTCCAAATCAGGTTGGTCTCTCTGGGAAAATTATGAATTCTCAGGAAAAATCATCAATATTGAATTAGACTAGGGATGTGAAGTACTCTCGAGCAGCCTTTCTGAAATCTCTTTGCTGGAATATCCCTCTTCCTACATTGTACAGGACTCTTCTACCGAAAACCTGTGATAGAACCTCACTTGAGCCACCCTGTGCCCCGATACCAGGTGCAAGAATGAATGGTTTTGGACAGATTTCATTCATTGAACTCAATATTTCCTGTGAATAACTGGTCGAAGCTCCGACTACAATGCCCTGAGAATAAACATTCGATTCCTTTGCCCATATCTTCCACATCCCAGTGTTCAAGATCCAATGTGCCTCAGGATTACTCATTAAGACTAGATTAATGACCCCTATGCCGATGTCCCGTGCATTTTCACTTGTCTCCTTAAGATTACCCGGAAATGGTGAGACTGTTACATAATCAAAACCGAAATCTGCCATCGCCTGGAGTGCAGCTCTATTCGAAGATCCAATATCTGAAATCTTCAAATCTGCGATAATTGGTAATTGATGGGAATGAGCTATTTCTGTCAATTTATGGAGTTGAGGCGGGGTAGTCCCATGCCAAAACTGCATGTTTAACTTGTATGCTGCTGCGTATTCGTGGGTCTCTTCAATTAATTGTTGAGAAATAGAATATTTTTGAGGATCTATAATATCTATCCCTATACATAGATTCGATCCGTTATCTCTGGGGAGTTTAAGTTTCATCACAAAGTATCACCATTTTTCAATATGAAACTAGGCATAAGAAGTTGGTATGTTTGATTTGAACGTGTCAATCGATCGTTCAAGTGAGTTTGCCTGATCCTTGAAATCTAACTCTTTTGCAGTTATATCTGTGACAATCTCATCTACTCTAATACTTAGCTCACTTGATCTACTAGTCACATTCAGAGCTCGTGAGACATAATCCGCAATATTGGTCCTAAATTCTTCAAAATTCAGTGTTGAGTCGTCCAAGATTCTCCTCAGGTTGATCTGTCTCTCTTCTAACGATCTTGCCAACTCTCTGAGACGATTGGCCAATATCTCTATTCCTGGGTTGGTTTCATCCATATTGGCGGATTCAACTGCCGCGTTAATTGCGATGAGGTTACCCATTTCTGCAAGGGAACGTAGTTCCACAAAATTTTCTCCTAAGCTCCTCAAGGCGTTTGCGTACCAATTTACAAAATGATTTATCTGTTCTGAGATTACTGTAATTATTTCATCTTGATCTGCAGAGAAGACAGAATATTGTGTCCTAATATCGTTAAGTGATGAAGTTATATCAGCCAAATTATTACTTGCACTGACCGTCTCTTTCATTCTTTCTGTAACAATTTCTGCATTAATCTCAATTTCCGAAAGTGAATTTGACAATTTAATGGTGTTCTGGTTAAATCTTTCAGAAAACCTTCTCAACTCTGAACCTCCAGCCTCTGGAAGACGTGTTGCAATAAAATTCGATCCAAATTCTGCAGAGTACTCCGATATATTTTCCAAGGGTTCCCAAAGTCCATTTGAAAGATAAATTATACCGAATCCAATTAAGAATAATCCTCCTAGGGCAATAAGGAAAGACAAAATGAAGTTCTCACTTAGAGGATCAATTTCGGCTAGCGGAACCTGAAGGGAACCAAATCCCAAACCGATGAAAAGGCCACCTGTTACCAATAGAAACCTATGAATTCTCTCGAATTGTTTCAATGAATTACTTGAATTAAGAATATCTCTAATCAACGTAATACCGAAATACAATGCGGCTAGGACGAGTACAATAGAAGTTCCAATGGT
>JAEOUB010000347.1 GCA_016839545.1 Candidatus Kariarchaeota archaeon
AGTGGAAAGCGTGAATTCAAGGGGATCTCTGTTTTCCTTATCAAATTGTTGGAAACAAATATACCACTTACAATTCAGCAGATCAGTAGATATCTTGGAATACCAGCCAAAGAGCTTTCAGGGTACCTAGAAACGATGGTTAATCGAGGGACATTGCGTGAAGGTTATTTTATCAGTCATCAAGGTGAAAGACAGTTTACAGTCCCTGAGGTTCTCAATTCATTGGAAAATTACGAAATCGACGACGAAGACAAGGCAGCTATTGATCAGGTGGATCTGCTCCC
Organism: Candidatus Kariarchaeota archaeon; assembly: GCA_016839545.1. Taxonomy (GTDB): domain Archaea; phylum Asgardarchaeota; class Heimdallarchaeia; order Heimdallarchaeales; family Kariarchaeaceae; genus Kariarchaeum. Next base: position 285 of record JAEOUB010000347.1, read on the forward strand.
CTCAAGTGATCCAATGACACAGACTCGACTTTATGATCTAGTTATTCAACATTATTCACTTCAACCCCAGGAAAGATATCCTGAAAATGCTGAACAATGGATGATTCTGTTCAATGGCCATCCGGTAGGATATCTTACCAAAATGCCCTCCGCTACACCATTGGTGGATTACGAGGTAGACATCTTGGTTGTTGAGACTGAGAACTTGATGACAATTCTTGCAGGTACGATCCAGAAAGTAGCCAATATTTTCAGATATTGGAACAATGATGAGGGCAGAATACGGAAGATAAACGGATTGAGTCCAAAGGAAGATAAATGGAGGTCCATTCAATTTTTGATTGAGTCAATTGGTATAGATCTCTAGGAAAAACAGTAGAGAACCTCACATGAGGGTGAGAGCTGCTGATTCACCATTAGAGCGAAGAGAAGACAGATCATAGGTATTGTTAGATTATCTAAACCAAATGGACTGAGTACCTCTACAATTGGCATCAGTAAAGCCACACCCAATGAAATCATAAGAATAAGGCTCATCGTTCCAGGGAAATAACCAGCCAACATGTAGAAACTCAGAACGACGAGTACCGTAAGGCTAGACGCAATCCCACCAGCCACAGATCCCTCAATCGTTTTCTGTGAATTGGGCCATGTTGTCTTCCCCTTCCTTGTACCTATGATGTTAGCAAATGCATCACCAAAGACCAGGGGAAGAAAAGCGACCTGAATAATCCACCCGTTATCGAAAAAGAAGAATAAAAGAAGGGTTAGACTGATTGAATAATACACTGTCCCAAGATCATTTCCGGATTCAAATGCTGAGAGACGCCAAGAAACCTTTGGAGATGCTGGCGAAGTAAAATAAGTGAATGCTATTGCAACAACACCAATTATCACCGGATAGATCCGGTCTGTAAACAGCAAAGGAACAAATATTACCAGTATACCAATAGAAATGTGTACTGATTTCCTGGCAAGTGTACCACCTATTATCCCATTTCTCTTTCCCAAAGTAGCTAGATAGATCATGCTTAAAACGATCAGCACGGCTATGAGTAGCAATACCAGATCCAAATAAGCCACAAAGATGATTTCTTTTTGGTCTACTAAAAGGTTTCAGAAGCGGATTTCCTATCATTTTCGCTACATTGAATAAACAAAATTGGGGGATGTGTACTTCGGTAATCAAAGGGCAAAAGGACTAAGAAGGATACAGAAAACGATGCATTTCTCTTCGGTGTGATTACCTACCACTATCATTAAAACTGACTAGTTGATACCTTCAAGTAGGTTACTCACTCCGGTGAGTGACTTACAGGTATTTGTGGGCTCGTAGTGAAGCCTGGCATCATGCGTGCTTGGGGTCGTTTTGGATATCGTCCAATGCCGCTAATATGTACGTGATCGTGAGTTCAAAGGCTATAAACTGCGGTTTTGGCCGGATAAATCTCACCGGGCCCACTTTTTTTTCTTGATTGATCTTGATATAGATAATTGAGTTACCTAGATCAATTTCTTCCGAAACGGGTACGAAGACGTTTGCCAAGTGATTTCTCAGGTACAGGTTCAGTTTCCGTACCTCGTCGAAAGGGACAGTCATTGTTTAGATAACAGTGATCCTGAGCTGTGTGTGCATCAAGGAATTTGTGGATGACGAATAAATGGAGCCGTGATTCGAAGTGCTTCAAGATATTCTTGTCAAGATCGGTCCAATCAAGATCGTTGTAGTCACCCACAAACTGCTCGATTTCTACCATGAGTTGTGTCAGGCTGAAGAGTGTATTGATCGCCCCATATTGATCTTTTGAAATTCCAACACCAACTGTAATTGACTCCAGTTCACTATAATAGAAGATCAGGATTGTTTGGTCAATTTCTAGCGTACTGAGCTTGAATTCATCGGAATACTCGACATTTACCTCTTCATCCTCCATCACAATTGTACTTGGACGATCCATGCTGAGCTCGATTTGAGAGAATTGGTTCAAACTGGCAAGAAAAGCAGAGAAGAGGAGATCATCCGAGATTTCAAAAGATTTCTTGAACTTATAGCTGTAGATGGGAATACCTGTATTCGTGTAGATGATAAGGTAATCCAACACAACCATACTACATATTATTGGAAGTACATTTCAATAAAAACCCATTGCATATGAATGAACCAACTCTCAGGATCAAAAGAAATCATCTAGTGATCGATTTCGTTTAATCTCTGTAATCCCCTCGAATTTGAGAAAAACGCGTGTACCCGATAGTGTATCTGCCTCTGAAACCGGTTTATCACGACGCCATCTCAACATTCGGGGAAAACGGAGGGAGAGTCCACTTTTTGAACGCTCATTCGTCATTATACCATCGAAGCCGAGCTCAAAGACTTGAACAGGATCTACTGACCTTACTGGCCCGAAACGCTGCTTTGTGTTTGTTCTAATCCAAGCGTCTAACTCTCTGATTTCCTTATTAGTCAGACCTGAATACGCTCTACCAATAGGAATCAATTCAGTCTGGTC
>JAEOUB010000348.1 GCA_016839545.1 Candidatus Kariarchaeota archaeon
ATGGGTGGTATACGAGTTGATCCTGAGACACAGGAAACCAATGTATCAGGTCTTTTTGCAGCTGGAGAAGTTGCTGCAGGTCTGCATGGTGCAAACCGCCTTGGTGGAAATTCGCTTTCAGATCTACTTGTATTTGGTAAAAGAGCTGGAGAGTTTGCGGCAAAGAAGGCCAAAGAATCATCAGAAAAGGCATCAGTGAGTACTGAAACTCTCAAATCTGTAATCGCAGAAATACTGGCTCCATTTGATGATGCGAGGAGTGAAAATCCGTATACCATCCATCGAGAGCTGCAAGAGATAATGGGTGAATACGTGGGTATCATCCGAAATGAAATCAAGCTTGATGAAGGGTTGAAAAAGCTGGATGAGTTCGAGAGCCGAACCTCAAAAGCTGCTGCCGGCAGCAAAGAAAGACGCTATAATCCAGGATGGCATGAAGTTCTTGATTTAGAGCGTATGATCAAGAGCAGTCGGCTTTTTGCAGTTGCTGCCAAGAAACGCCAAGAAAGCAGAGGAGCCCATACTCGTGATGATTTTCCTGACACGGATACATCACTAACCCAAATTCTCTATGTCATTAAGAAAGGAGAAGATGGCAATCCAGTCGTCACTGATGAGACTATGAGTGATGTACCGGAAGATCTGCAAAATCTACTGGAGGTGGAATACTAATGGCTGAAGATCAAATTAATATCAAAATGAAAATTCAGAGAGGATCTGGAGAAGATATAGAAATGGTTGACTACGATGTCACGGTTGACAAGAGAATGGTGGTCTTAGATGCCATTCATGAGGTACAGGCACTCTATGCCCCTGATCTCGCTGTTCGATGGAACTGTAAAGCTGGGAAGTGTGGTTCCTGCTCTGGAGAGGTCAATGGGAAACCAAGACTCATGTGTATGAGCAAGTTGACTGATTACAATCTAAAAGAGACCATCACTGTCAAACCAATGAAGGCATTTCCACTCTTGAAGGACCTGGTCACAGATGTGTCCTGGAATTATGAGGTCAATAAGAATATCAAACCATATACCCACCCTGAGGGTGATGAGTATCATAAGATGTTCCAAGAGGATGTTGACAGGGTTCAGGAATTCAGGAAGTGTATTGAATGTTTCCTGTGTCAGAATGTCTGTCACGTTCTTAGGTCTCACAATCGAAATGATGCCTTTGCAGGTCCGAGATTCTTTGTGCGACTTGCATCACTTGAGATGCATCCATTAGATACGGTTGACCGTGTACCTGAGATCAGGAAAGATTTTGGTGTAGGATTCTGTAATATTACAAAATGCTGTACTGAGGTGTGTCCTGAGGAGATTCCAATCACAGACGAAGCGATTATTGCACTCAAAGAACGAGTGGTGGACAGGTACTATGATCCTGTTTCAATGTTCGTCAGAAAGTTATTTGTACGCAATTAGAAATTCAACTGATATCTTTTCAATCAGTTTCACGTTATACACATATTGAAGGTTCAGATCACAGTAGTCGGAAAAACGCTCAAGGATTTTGTAACAAAGAATGAATATCTTGACTATATCAAAAATCTCTTGCTTCAGACTGAATATCCTGCGCTGACGGTATTGCCTGAATATGCATGGGGTAACTATAGTACTGAGGATATCAATCAGGATATATCAGAGATCCAAAGATCTCTTCTTGACAATCAGCTGGTGGTTTTCGGCACCTCGTTCCGTAATTCAACTCAGGGCAACTACAACAGTGCTATCGTCGTGACTAAAAAAACCATAAATTATGTGGACAAAACTAGGGTGTTGGACCATGAAAACTCACACCGAGGGATAAGAAACGGATCTAATCTACAAGCTTTCGATTTTATGGGTCTCAAGATTGCGATTGTTATTTGTGCGGATTTATGGGACTCTGATCTCCTGAATCAGTTGATAAACATAAAACACGCAGACATCTTGTTGGTACCTAGTATGACAGTTGTGGCAAATGGTCATGGAAATTATGCGAAGGTACAATGGCATTCACTTGCTATTACTCGTAGTAGAGAATATCTCATACCAATCGCTGTTGCAGATCACCATAGTAATGGGAAAGAATACAGTGTGGGGGGTGCTACATGTATTGCCAATCCCGCCAGAAAATCCGCAGAAATGCAAACAAGTGATGACTTTCTATCTTTACCTGAGAATGGGAAAGCGTTTTAAATTATTGATTTGAATGCAGTGAATGTATACCGGGAGTATAGGATCCAAAAGGGATTGTTCTCATCTCAGAAGAAGTCATCTAGTGACAACTGAGATCCTTTTTCTTCAGGTTCTTCTTCAATTTCGTCATCTTGCTCCTCAACTTTATGGTCTCCAAAAAATAAATCAAGACCCTCAATGGTGGATGTCTCCAATTTTCCTCTTTCCGCCCTAATTTTTCCAATTTTCGATCTAGCTTCCTCAATTTCATCTTCTAATTTAGTTGTAGGATGATTTTTTGCCAGAGCTGAAATGTGATCATCACTGAGGTTAAGATCAGCTGCTATTTCACTTCCATTTTCGCCAAGAATGATTTTCTCAAAATATCTATATTCTTGGTGAATGAATTTGTTTCTTGAAATATGTAGACGAGGTGCCACAGTCGGTGCTAGGCTTAAAGCACTTGAATTGTAGCTTTTTGATCTACCTCGAGCCATGAATGATGAGGGGATATTAGGTAATTTCTGGATTTTCTTGAAATGCTTCTCTGATCTTGCAATATTTAGTGCAGGACCTATGTAGTCAAAAAAGTACTTCAGAAGTGACCAATTTTGAGTTCTCATGATACGATTGTAAACCAAATCCGCGTTGGCAAGCTGATCATAGACAGCAGCCACTTCTTTTGGGGTCTTGCACTGATGAACAGATTCGTCAAATAAATAGAGAAGGAGTCTATAGTAGTCGCTTGGTGCATTGGAGAGAACCCTCCTGGCAGCTTTGAAGTCTTTCGCTCGGAAAAGATCATTTAATAGTTCCACAAGTGTTCTCATCTTGTCACGTTGTTCTACATGTACCTCAGATGAACCGTAGACATGTGATTCAAGTTCGTTGATTGCTGCACGAATATCCCCTGCTGAAAGGGTGGAAAGCTGATCCAGTACTTGTTCGCTGACATCCACTTTTTGCTGTTCTGTGATATTCAGAAGTAATTCGAAAATTTCTGCCTCTGACAATCTGGTAAATCGAAAAGCTCTGACCTCTTTTCTTTTGAGCAATTTAACTATATTCGCAGACTCGGGATCGTTAGCAGTTCCAATGATTGGATAGCGAGTATTTTGTAGAACTTTGATAAACTCATTCAGGCCTCCTCGATCATGAGTCCCTGATAGACCATCAACTTCGTCCATCAGAATAATCCGTTTTGAATCCTCATCAAAGAGCGATGAGAACCGGGTTGCAGGTTCGAGAATCTCAATAATACTGGCCTTTTTACGTGTATCAGAGGCATTTACCTCCATAACTGTATAACCAAGATCATTTGCCAAAGCGTACACTGATGAGGTCTTACCACAACCTGCAGGACCAAGGAGGATCGCTGCTTTTACCTTTGATTTTGTTGTCCATGTCCTGAGAAAGTGCATAAGCCCGTCAATAGCTGCTAGGTTCCCAACCAGACCATTTCGTGAACTCGGTCTGTACCTTTCAACCCAGGGGACATTCATAGGATAAGTTCGAATCCACGTAATAAAAAGAGTTGGACACCATAAATTCAGTTGAAAGATTTCTATGTGTGTGTTGACAAATTGAGAGAACATCTGTCATAAAACCTAAAGAGGCAGAAACACTAAGAACCTCAATGGCTAGTAATTTAGAGGAACTTGGTCTCCTACTCCAAGAGGTCGAATTGACTATGACAGATCTCTCTTTTATCCTCAATTACATTAAGCAAGAAAATATGAGCCCACAGCTTGTAATGCGTAGAATAAAGGCTTTCGAAAATTTGAGGGAAAAGCTTGAAGATGAGTCTGATAAGATGAAAATTGAGCAGCTTGAGTCAGAATTAACTCAGGTAAAAACACAACTTGATGAGAACGTGGCTGAATTGGACAACTTGAAGAATCAAAAATCAGGTCTTGAAAGCCAAAAAATGGAGCTTGAATCAAAGTCCGAATTAATGGACTCTGAACGTGAAGAATTGCAGAGACAACTGGAAATGCTCCGAGATCTTCAGATGGATGATGATGATGATGTGGATACAGAGAATACAGAAGGTCAATTTCACTCCTTTATCCAGCAATTGGAAGGTCTAAAGAGTGAAGATCCCAATTTTGAAACCATCTTGGAACCCATTATTGAGGAGATCAAAGCTATTATTGCTGGATCTGGAGATTTTGATACCGGTGGTTACCGGAGTCGATTAAGTGAAATCGTGACGAAATCTAGCACACTTTCAAGCTCTGTACCTACAAAAACTGAGAAAAATACAGAATTTGAAAGCAAAACACCTTCTGAAGAAGTATCCAAGAAACCCGAAAAGAAAGTCTCTGCAAAGGAAGAACAGGTACTTACTCTGTTTATTGATTTTGTTGAGGAGGCAGACGATGATAAGAGCTTCAAGGACCGCGTGTCCACTATCTGTGATATGGACGAGGCATATCAGTACCTGGGAAGTATAGGTCTTTCCCAAGTCTATTCCTTTGCATCCAAGGGTATTGAGAAGAAGTCTGAGCTAAAGGAACTTCTTATTTCTTGGCGAAAAGATGGTATACCGAAATGATTTGACGTCAGAGAGAAGAAATTTTTTAGTGTAGGGATGTGTAGAAAGAGTATCTATGACACTGATAGGCGCAGAAGTTCTCAGTAAACTCAATAAAAAAGAATTAAGAGTTCTTCAGGGTATCGAGGTGGGGATGCGCAATTCAGAGTATGTAGAAGTTGAGATGATTGCCAAATTCGCAGGTTATTCGGTTTCTGAAACTGAACGTTGGTTGAGAAGTTGTCATAAAATGGATCTCATTCACAGGTGGTCAGGTCACTTTGTTGGATATGAACTTACAATACATGGTTATGATGCTCTGGCACTAAATGCGCTCTATATGAAAAACGAAGTTCTGAGTATTGGCCGCGAAAAGGGTGTAGGAAAGGAATCAAGAGTCTTCTACGCATTAGATGCAGATCAGCAAGAAGTGGTGATTAAATTGCACCGAGTGGGTTACACGTCATTTCAACATGTACGGAAGAAGAGAAGATACACGGCCAATAAGCGACATATCTCAGAGCTTTATGCATCTAGACTGTCAGCAGAGGAAGAGGCAAAATGGTTGCAGAAAGCTATTGATTTGGGTCTTAATGTTCCTAAACTATGGGTAGTCAACAGGCATATTCTCAAACTTGAGTTAATTGATGGTATAGATCTAGTAAAACTGAAAAACATTCCAGAACCGATGGAAACGTTAGATGAGATAATTGAATTCATCAAAACCTGCTGGCAGCAGGGTGGATTTGTCCATGGAGACCTTTCTGAACACAATATTATCATGAGACACTCTGATGCCAGACCGGTTGTTATTGATTTTCCTCAGGCAGTGCCTGTTGATGAAGAGAATGCGTTTGAATTATTAGAACGTGATATTCTAAATGTACTCACTTATTTTGACCGCAAACTTGGAATTAAGGCAGAATACGATAAAGTTCTGGAGTACATTACTGAGGAATAGGTGAAATCTTGAGTTCTGGTGATACTGAATCAATAATTGCCTTTGATATACTTCCTATGTCCTCTACGGCCCGTCAAGAGGGTGTGAAGGTGGCAGCAAGTGCTTGTTTTAGTGATGGGACCCGAAAAGAGTGGTCTGAGTTAAACAGGTCAAAGCTCCTCAAGATAGTAAGAAAGCACAGGTTCACCTATATGGGAACTGATAATCCAGGAGAAGTGATTTCCGAGGCTGAGACTTTAGCCGATTTTTGTGACAGATTACCTGTGGAAACACAGTTTGTACATGTTAATCTGACAAATATCGGGACTACAGTCAGTGTCCAGTCACTACTTACACAATATAATATCAACCCTTCGGGAAGAAAACTATCTCCTGTGAAGACTGCGAGAGGGCTGGTTGATCTGATCCGTCTGGGGATCGGAATGATCCTGGAACCATATGAAAATGAAACTTTGATCCGTGTAGGACGACCCTCAGGAACAAAAAAAGGTGGGTGGTCACAGTCCAGATATCAAAGATTAAATGAAGAAGTCGTGGCGAGGGAGGCGAATAAGATTAATGAGTTGCTTATTCGTGCCAATCTCCAATTTGATAGTCACATTCAAGACACAAAATATGGGGCAAAAATGGCCAGGTTTCACATATTCAGCACAAGAATGAATGTGGAGGAAGCTCTATCCAACCAATCATTTTATCCCGCTAAAATTAAGATCTGGAGTCCGAAAAAAAATCTTGTCACGTATCGTGCAATTAGTCAGGAGACCCAAGTCATTGATCTCAGATTACGACCGGGATTGCGAAGGATAATCGTTGGTATTGATCCCGGTATGACTACTGGTGTCGCTATCATCAATCTATCAGGAAATATCGTGGCGATATTTTCGAAGAAAAATTTATCCAAAGGCCAGCTAATCACAGATATAGCAAAATATGGAGTACCTGTGCTGATATGTTCGGACGTAAGCCCAACACCAACATTTGTTAGTAAAATGGCCTCAACATATAATGCAAATATCATATCACCAGACGTCATGTTAAGGAAAGAAGACAAACGGAGTTTGTCAAATCTTTTTTCTATAACAAGAAAATTGGATTCTCACGAAAGAGATGCACTATCGGCTGTGGCATATGCATACAAAAGGCTTGAAGAAAACTTTTCGAAGGTTGAAAGCGAGGATCTTCCTGTGAGAGAAACTGAGTTGGCGAAAACATTCTTGATTCGAGGATTATCCGTCAAAGAGAGTCTTGCAGCCGCTACAAAAATATCAATCGAGAAACATGATCAGATAATTGAAGAGAAAGACTACCATGAAAAAGACCTGGAACTTGTCGGACGTGTAAATAATTTGCTCGAGCAATTAACTGAAAGTCAGAACATTATTCGCAACCTTCGAGCACACGCGGCCACAATGGAAGCTCAGAAAATTAAGCTAAATGAAAGAATGAAGAAATTGGAACGACAGATACGGCGATCCAATGATGAGAATATTCGGGATAGTCTTCGAACAGAAATAGTTCAGGACAAGGACAGGATTATTAAAAATTTTGAACGAACTATTTCTGATCTCCAACGAGAACGAGGTGTCAGTAATGATAGGATAAATGATCTAGAAGAAATGCTCTGGGTAACAATTGATAAAGGAGGATTGCCGATTAAAATTTTACAGAAGTTTTCAAATGACGCCATACAAAGACTAGTTCAAGAGAGGAACCTTGGGCCGGGAGATATTGTTCTCATTATTGATCCAACTGGTGGAGGACCACAAACTGCAGAAAAATTGGTAAACTGCAAACCGGATTTCGTTTTCCTCGAGAACCACAATTTTCCGTCACAGGCATCAGAGACATTCTATAAAGCAAAAATTCCTGTTTTAAGAGCTGATAAATATGGAATCATAAGGACAAACTATCTTGGAGTGATCAATCAGGTGAATTATCTTCATGCCAAGGAAGAATACCAGGAAATCATCAAAGAGAGGGAGGAAGAACGAAGGACGGCAAAGATTCTCCAGACCATTGAGGATTACAAATATGAACGAGCAAAAGAATTGAAAGATGAAAACAAAAATTATGACGACTATGAACCTATGGAAGATGAGCAATCCTGAAACATCGATCTTCAGTTGGCATCATAATTTCATTTGATACAAATTCTTCAGTTAAATAACTGACAATCTCATCAGTTTTTGCAGATTTGCGAAGAATAGTAATCATACAGATCCCCATGGGTGTTAATACGCGTCGCAGTTCCATCAAAGCTTTTGTTGGGCTCTCACAGTTTTGAATGGCGGTGAAGGAAATTATACCGTCCATACAGGAGTTCCGAATAGGCAGGTGCTCAAGATCAGCAGATACTCCGTTATATTTTCTGGATTTGTCAAGACCCGTATGGAGCATTTCACTTGAGATGTCAATATTTATGACTG
>JAEOUB010000349.1 GCA_016839545.1 Candidatus Kariarchaeota archaeon
AAATAGACTGGGACATCGTCTCAATAAGTGAAGACTGTGAATGTTGGGTATCGGCATCTGTAAAGAGAAAATACTCACCACTAGCCTGCTGAACACCGTTCCAACAGCCCCAGGATTTACCAATCCACCCCTCGGGAAGATCTGGCTCTACAAGTACCTTGTGAGGCACAGAAGAATTAGTCAGGGTTTTCTGCGATAGCGCGAAAGTCGTATCATCACTTTGACCATCTACAACAATAATCTCATAGTTTGGATACTTCAAATCAATAAGACTTTCAAGACAGGGGACAATATTCCGTTCCTCGTTTCGTGCAGGAATGATGATTGAAACCATGGGGTACTGTTTTACACGAGTTTGACTCTCTCCAATATTAGGCAAAGTGATAACATGAAGGTAGAGACGCAGAAAAGTGAATGTAAGGATGAGAAGCAAAAGAACTGTGAGATATGAGATCTCAGACCATCCCAAAGCTGAGAAGAGATCCGAGAGAATTGAATGAACAAACCGAGAGAACATATTGGATGGAAATGTACTGACATACTGGATCAGTAGAAATACGACAAACCAAGGCAATACCATCCTTCTTGATATCGAGAAGCCATCTTCTAGCTGTACTTGTACAGAATCAGGATGATTCATTGCATACTGTGTATCAAAAGGAAGCTCTGAATTTGAGATAATTCCATTCTCCTGTAACCAGGTGGCAATATAACCCACTACAAGTACATCAAGGTGGTGACTAAAATGGATCAGATCCCGCGGAATAACTGTGATCTCAAGTTGAGGAATAAGGTTCAGTGCTTCCTCTATTCCTCTATCAGGTACAAGGAGATCATTTGGCAAACGTATCATCTGAATTGGCACCGATATGGATAGAGCTTCGGGATCTTCTGTTAGTGGTGTGAGTGTGGAATTGTATTGTTGTTTTACGTATTCTACACCTTTCCGTCGAAAAAGATCGATCACATTTACCCTTTGGAACATCCCATGCCAGCCGTATACAATGAATAGAAATGGTGCACCCAAAGCGATAAAGAATAGAACCAATCCAACGAACCAAGAAGGTTTGCTGAAGATAGTGTCCCAAGTGTTGAGTGGGTAGAATCGTGGAGCAGCCCCAACTAAACTTGCTCCCTTGAGATGTGTGAGTTCTCTTGAATTGATATAGCGGTATAACAGATTTCCACCTAGAGAATGTCCGATCATTGTATAATCCTCACCCTTCTGTTCCCATTTCTGGATATGTGCATCAATTGCGTTCAGGTGATCTTCCACTGTCAGACATCCTTCATATCGTACGATCACCAGATTTTCAAACACAGTACTATATTCAACAAAATCACGGTCTGAAGCTCCAAAGCCAGGAAGGAAAAGAGTGTTCATAGGTCATCCCAAGATGGCAGAAAAGTGTGATTGAACAAGTTCACGATGCCCACTGTCTTGCTCAATAAAATGATGGTCAAGACCCCTGAGTTCAATGTAATCAAGGTTCACACCTTGAATAAGTTGAGCTGTGGAAGATGGTGGTACAACAACATCCTTTGTTCCTTGCAGGATTGTGACTGGAAAAGATACTTTCCGGAGGAATTTCTTTCCGTCCCTTCCAATCTTGTAGAGTTCATCAAGCACTGAGAAGGGGATAGTGATCCCTTTGATGAATTTTTGGATTACAGGATCTCGAAGATCTAAGCCCTCGAATGTCTTGCTAAGTTCAGTAATGTCGCTCTCTTTATGAAAATCGACACTCTCGAATACCTTCATTTTGGGATTAAAGAGACGACCTATGGGCCAGATTAATGGTCCGAAAATCCGGATAAAGATGTTATAGGCACCAAATACATTCCAAAATGGAGCAATAAGGATAATTTTTGATGGTTTCAGATCAAACCGTGAAATTGCACCAAGGCTTACTGCTGCACCGAATGAGTAGCCGACAATGATGATATCGTCGCAGGTGGATTGAAGTAATGTATACGCCTGCTCCACCTCCCGTGTCCATTCATCTTTACCGACTTCCGGAAGCTGGTTGATTTCGGAACCAAAACCGGGTAGTAGAATCCCATTTACGGTATATCCCATTTCATGCAGGATCTGGCCTATCATTCTCATCTCGGCAGGAGTTCCAGGAAATCCATGAACAAGAAGTGCACCTCTTCTATTGCTCCCTTCGAAATGGAAGGGTCGATGCCGTTCATCAGCAAATGGTTGCACTTCTGCCATATGCCCTCTCTCATGCATGAGATATATAGGAGATGAGGTTGAGTACCTTTTACTCTTAGATGAAACTACAAAAAATGTTGGAGTGAATGAGAAGCATTATAGATCATTCTCGAGAGGGAAGCAAGATGACGGTAAATTCAGAGCTTGACATTCCTCAGATCACCATTGCAAATGCGAAAAAGCTCCTGAAGATCATCGCTTCAAAAATCACATCTGCAGGGAAACAGGCAATCATGTTATGGGGAGCGCCTGGAATAGGTAAATCCGATTTGGTTCGACAACTTGCCAAAGATACCGATCGTGAATTTATCGACATAAGGCTCAGCACAATAGATCCTGTGGACCTGAGAGGTCTTCCCCATATCGATAAGGAACTATCTCTTACAAAATGGTTACCTCCAGATTTCCTCCCAACTGAGGCATCTCAACCAGGGATACTTTTCCTTGATGAAATCAATGCGGCATCACCCATGATCCAAGCCTCTGCATATCAACTGATCTTGGATCGCAAACTTGGAAATTACGAAGTTCCTCCTAATTGGCTCATCATTGCAGCTGGCAATCGATTATCAGACAAATCAGTTACATACCGCCTTCCCACGGCACTAGCTAACAGGTTCAGTCATTTTGAGATTGTTGTCTCTGCCGAGGAATGGTATCAGTGGGCTTGGAAAAATGAGATTGATCCATACATCATCGCTTTCCTACGGCATCATCCTGATCTGCTAATTCAATTTGATCCAGACAGCAACAGAATAGCATTTCCCACACCCCGATCCTGGGCATTTGCCTCATCATTTATAGAGGTCAGAGACGTCGAGTTGGGACTGTATTACAAAGGACTGCAAAGTTCTGTAGGGAGTTCTGCATCACAACAGTTCCTGGCATTCCTGAAACATCGTGCTGACCTTCCGGATCCCGAAGATATTCTCACCGATGCAGGGTATGACATCCCTCAGAGTCCTGACGCACAGTATGTGCTTATGGGAGCCCTGATTAATGCACTCCTACGAGACTCTTCTACCGAGAGAGTAGAGAACTATTTCAAATTCGTTGCACATTTCAGTGGCACAAATGCGGCAGACTATGCATTGATCCTTGTAAAGGAACTGACATCTGCCTTCCAGGCAAGAGACTCTGGACTGGCATCGCAGCTTTCTGAACACCCTTCTTTCAAAATTTGGCTCAAAGAGAACATTGACGTTTTAGAATGATAGTATATCTTGTTTTAAATTAGGCTGTCAGTTTCAACAATTATGGAAGTACTTGTCACAGGTGCTGCTAGTGGGATTGGATACCATCTCGTACACTATCTAGCGGATAAAGACTATACCGTATTTGCTGGTGTCCGCAAGGAAGAGGATTTGCAATTATTCAATCATGACAGAATCCAAGCAGTCTTACTAGATGTGACAAGTCAGGACCATATTCTTGCCTTCTCAAAAAGAATCCAGCAGCTTGATCTCCTGGTCAATAATGCAGGAGTAGGTCCTCTTGGATTTCTCTCGTCATTCTCAGAGGAGGATATGATCCATCTGTTTAATGTCAACGTTTTCGGTCCATGGAGACTCACAAAAGCATTAGTCCCCCAATTGGTCAAAGCCAAAGGCATGGTAATCAATATAGGCAGTATGGGAGGAACGGTCAACAAACCCCTATTTGGGCCATACTCTATGACAAAGTTTGCCCTGGAAGCCTATACCGATGTATTACGTGGAGAATTAGCAGAATCAGGAGTAAGAGTGGCAATCATACAACCAGGAGCAGTGAGAACATCGATTGGTGAGAAATCAGGTCCAAGTATTCGAAAGAGACTGGAAGACACACCTCCTCCTTTTGATACTCAGGCAAAATTGATCCTCGAAGGCATGAAACAGAAAGCTAGTGACTACGATCCAGATCTACCAGAAGGTGAGAATAACAGAAAATACTCGGAACCCGAGGCAGTATCACGTACTGTCATTGAAGCTCTGAATCAACATGGACCCAAATACCGCTACCTTTTGGGATCTGAATGGGAAGGCAATCGTGTCCTGAATGAGTTGATGAAGAAGCTCCTTGAGGAAAATGACAATCCCAGTAACGATTACTCTTTGTCTGAGTTGATTGAACGGCTGAAGAAACATGCTCGAGACTATTATGTTGATGCTCCGGAGAGGCTAGAGCAGGTGCCCAATCACCTTCTAGGTGTTGGAGCCGTGATTATTCATGAAGGAAAAGTTGTCCTGATCAAACAGAAATATGGGGTAGCGACAGAATTATGGCTCTTTCCTGGTGGATATGTCGAAAGAGGAGAGACCTTGGAGGAAGCAGTAGGACGAGAG
>JAEOUB010000350.1 GCA_016839545.1 Candidatus Kariarchaeota archaeon
AGGTGGGCTGAACACGTCAAGAATGACTGCTGCTTCCTCTTCAGTCCTGATTCCATGTTCAACGTTCGGACCACTGTACCAGAAGTCCCCCTTAGTCATTTTGATCTCCTTTCCCTCCTGTATCCTTACGCACGAACCCTCCAGCAGAATGCCCCATTGTTCCTCGGGATGGCTATGGGTCGATCCCTGGGTATGGGGTTCCAGCCTGACAAAGGAGAGCATACTGTCTTTTCCCACAAAGATACGGGTACTGATGCCCTCTCCCAGTTTCATCAGAATAGCACCAGTATCGCTGTTGCGGTTGAACACCCAGTCCAGATCCATCTTGTCCTCATTCATACGTTTCTCCAGAGGACGAGAATATAATCTGCGTGGACTTGGAGTGATCTGCCGCACTTATCCCTCAGAGTTGACCAAGGTCAAGAAAAGCTGGTTAGAGCTGAAAAAGGAGAAAAAAACAGTTCCTCCTACATATTTACTACCATTTGGTCCGTTGTTACACAAGGATGAATTTACCCCGGTATTTTTTTTATTCATGCCAAATTTGGACCACCCATGGCAAGGGAATTTTCCGTAATAATCAATAAGCCTATCGAGGAAGTCTTTGGATACAGCTGTGACGTGATGAATCTT
Organism: Candidatus Kariarchaeota archaeon; assembly: GCA_016839545.1. Lineage (GTDB taxonomy): Archaea > Asgardarchaeota > Heimdallarchaeia > Heimdallarchaeales > Kariarchaeaceae > Kariarchaeum. The sequence goes on from JAEOUB010000350.1 coordinate 634, forward strand.
TCAGATTGGGGAGAGGGTATAATTAATGTCGATATCACATCCGACGTCAAGGAAGGGGTCGGTACACGGTTTGTCATCACAAACAACGCTATGGGCAGGGAACAGCAATTCATCAACGAGATCACTGAATATGAAGAAAATGAGCGATTTTCATTTAGAGCTGAGGGAAGCTATACCTCCACGAGAACCTTCAAAGAGGTAGATGGTGGGGTGCTTGTCACCGAGCGATTGGAAGGAGCGGCAACTGGTATTAAGCGATTGATGAGTGGTATCATAGTCAGGTTCGCCTCCAAAATGCATCATAACAGTCTCACAGAATTGAAACGTATCTTAGAATCGGAGGAGTAGACAGTATCTGAATCTAGAAATGATCTGACGCAATCACTCTGAAGAGTAGAGATAAATACCTCTCAGCCATCCTCTAGGTAGTGGAGGAGCAAAAACATATCTGCACTGCATGCATTGAGCAGACGGGTGGATGCTGTACTGATATCGAGATCAGTATGTACAAGGAAGAGGCTGCTCCATTTCTAAAACTGAAAGAAGAGGGCAAATTACCCGAGGGTCATACTGTAACCCAGCATAAGAATGACGAGGATATCTGGGAGTACCACTCCAACGAGGAAGCCTGTGTGTTTCTTGATCCTGTGACCAAAGGCTGCAACAACTATGAGAAACGACCTGTGATCTGCCGAACCTACCCTGTCCAGTGGACCAAGGTCAAGGTTAAGAAAAAGTGGTTAGGCATAAAAAAGAAGAAGAAAAAGAAGAAGATGCAATTCTTTCTCGATACCTACTGTCCTTTGTCTCATCGTGTTCCACTCAACGATTTTCATCGGTGGATGGATGATCTTCCCGATCCCAGCTATGTCAAGAAAATTGGAGAGCTGGATTTTGAGTACAAGGATCGTCAGTACATCAACCTGACAGTGATCCAGAATAATGCCAGTCCTCCCGAGATTGCACGAGATCTACGACTGAGAGTTTAATCACGAAATCCACTTGATATCTCTGAAATTGGGCTTACGCTTCTCGAGGAAGGCATTGCGACCTTCTTTTGCTTCTTCTGTCATGTAGGCCAACCTTGTGGCCTCACCTGCAAATACCTGCTGGCCGACCATACCATCATCGGTAAGATTCATGGCAAACTTCAGCATCTTGATTGAAGTGGGTGACTTGCCCAGGATCTCCTGAGCCCACTGGTAGGCTGTATCCTCAAGCTCGTCATGTGGAATGACTGCATTGACCATACCCATCTCAAATGCCTCCTGTGCAGAGTAGTTTCTGCCTAGGAAGAAGATCTCTCGTGCCTTTTTCTGACCGACCATCTTGGCAAGATAGGCACTGCCATAACCACCATCAAACGAGGTGACATCGGCATCAGTCTGCTTGAAGATGGCATGTTCCTTGGATGCCAGAGTAAGGTCACAGACAACATGCAGTGAGTGGCCGCCGCCCACTGCCCATCCGGGAACCACGGCAATGACGACCTTGGGCATGAACCTGATCAGTCGCTGTACTTCTAGGATATTGAGTCTGGGAGTACCATCATCATCGACATACCCCTGATGACCTCGGTTTCGCTGGTCTCCACCGGAGCAGAAAGCCCATTTGCCGTCTTTAGTTGATGGTCCCTCTCCACTGAACAGTACTACGCCGATAGAGTGATCCTCACGGGCGTTAAGAAACGCATCATACAGTTCAAAGACAGTCTTGGGTCGAAATGCATTTCTCACATTTGGCCGGTTGAAGGCGATTCGTGCCACTCCATTAAATTTCTTGTAGGTGATATCCTCGTATTCCTTGGCTACTTCCCATTGGGGTTTCTCCAGATTTCCCTCGTTTTCCATAGAATCGGATTATGGAAGTTCGTTAAAACTTCTGTGTTGTATCGTAATTGGTGGTGCTCACTCAGAAAGTTCGGACAGTTTCGCGATGATCTCTTTTCGCAGCTTTTCCTGTGCTCTGCCGTCAGTGACGATTTCTACAATTCCTCGCTGTCTTGTGGCCATTTCTTCTAGGCTCTCTCCATGTGTTCTGATTTCGTCGGGGCTCTCAATTTTCAGGTAATCTATCCCAAATTGTTCAGCAACCCGGTCAAAATTCAGCGTGTGCTTCTGGTAGAAAAACTCGTCAAATGCCTCAAAATCACTGATTGGTAAACGATCAAAAATTGCACCACCTCCATTATTGATAATCACTACCAGGAGGGGTAATTTGTATCTTTGCATGATCAGCAGTGCATTGAGATCGTGATAGAAGGCAAGATCACCGGTGACCAGGAGAGTGGGTTCCACAGATGCGGTTCCCAGAGCTGAAGACAAGGTGCCATCAATACCCGATACTCCACGTGCAGAGCTG
>JAEOUB010000351.1 GCA_016839545.1 Candidatus Kariarchaeota archaeon
GGACTGTTACTTCTGTGTACGTGTATACGACAGAAGGTCTTCCTATATTTTCTGTAAACAACGGTTCTAAATTGGAAAACCTCGATTCCGATGTGGTCCTCCAATTTCATGACACCGTTCAATCTTTCGCAGAGAACAATCTGAATACCCGTCTCGTTGATTTCAAAGTCAGGGGAGAACGTGTCTTCTTCAAATTGAGTAATGACCATATCTATATCGTTACTGCTCGACTTGGACCATATGCTAAATCAGGACTGAGTTCTATGCTTTCGGTTCAGGTGTCATCATTTATCTCAGAAGTTTCAACAATCCTCTTCTTCAACACCCCAGAAGACCCTCTTGAACCGGATTTTGAGTTCAAAACTGCTGTCACTGAAATGATAGTTTCCATGAACCAGTCTCAGGAACCAGATCAATCAGAGGAGAAAATAGAAGAGGTATCCATAGGTATGGCCGTCATTACAGATGACAATGGAATTCCATTGATTTCCAAAGTCTATGAGAAAAGTCAATTTCAGCAGGACTCACTCCTGATGGTGATGATGCTCCATGCACTGAATGTTTTCTTCAATACGCATTTCTCAGATGAACTCGAGGAGATCAATTTCGGAAATTCCAGGTTGTACATCAAAAATATCGATGGGTATTTCTACGCAATCAGTATACAGTTCCCCTCATTTCCCAATATCAGGGAAAATTCACCCATACACAGTGTTTCAAAGGATCTTATCGATCAGATGAGAGATCTTCTCTTTGCCCAATTGGGTGATCTTTGGGACCATATGCACAATTCAGAGGTAGAATTGATGGTGGATAATTTCGTCTTCAAAGCAACTTTCCAACTCAATGAGATCATATGATTTTGTGATGTAGACTCGTTTAACTGATTTGATGTATACTGCACGTTCAATGAAATTGCAGGAATGATCGCCGACTCGATCAATCAATTCACAACTATCAGAAGAAGAGATACTGTTTCTCGATATATTCCTTTGCTGGAATTTTCCTGACACTAGTAGGCAGAATTGCTAGCAGTATCGCACGTAGGTCCTCGGCGAGGCTAATACTGAACTTCTCAAGCATTTCTTTGATTTCAGTGTTGTTCATGTAAAAGAGCATGTTTCCATCCTGGTACTCGAACCGAGTTACATCGGCTTCCTTGAGTTGTACTATCTGCCCGTTTATCATAAGGGAATCGCCATGTCCTTCCACAGTTTGGCAGTTAGAGAGCTTGATATGAAATTCATCATCAAAAATACTCTCAATGTCAATAGGGATTTCGATAAAAATCCCCTGTTTAATCTCCCTCTGGATCCTTCTAAGACCTCTTTTGATCTCTTGCTCCTGGGGTGATAGTGAATATTGGACCATGGTACCTATTTCCGCAATTCAACAATGTCTTTAGAAGGTTACGACCCTGAATTGCATTTTATTCACCGTCTAATCCATACGATTTCCACTTACCTCCTAAATTCAAGAATCTATGGGAATTCGATTTTTCTCAATCTTCTCATTTTTATGTTCCAAATCTCGGAGTTTCTTAGGTGCTCTAATTTGAGTGAACGCTATTCGACAAGAAGAAAATTACAATTCGCAGGGAACAGTTCCTATGTTCTCACTCTACCAAAGAAATGGATCACCTCTCAGAATTTGAACAATAAGAACTCTGAGGTGTTTATTGAGGAACTGGCAGACTCTACCCTCAGAATATCACCCTCTGATTTGGGAGATAGTGGATCAGGGGAAGAAAAATACCGGATACAGGTTGATGAAAACTCTCAACCAGAAGAGGTGGTCAGGCTCCTACTGGGTGCATATCTTGCCAGTTATCATCAAATTGAAGTTAAATCAAAGAATAGCGATGTTCCACTTCCTCTTACAATAACCTATGAGGTAAAGCAGATTACCGAAAAATTATGGGGGTCTGAGATTACAGCTCAAACTAACACTGAGATTAGAATTCAGGATGCATTGAATGCCTCAAGTATGTCACTCAACGATTGTGTTGAGAGGTCATGGTTCACTGCAAAAAACATGTTAGAGCTCTCTTTTCAAGCAATATTTACCAAAGATGAGAATGCCCGAAAAATAGTAGAAGACTCGGAAAACACCTTGGATAAACTGTATTATCTTGCATTACGACAGCTCTACAAAGCATCTTCAAATTATATCTTTGCCTCAGATATTGGCATTCGTCCAAGTGATATCATTGACTATCATCTTTTAATCAAGGATATTGAACGAGTTGGAGACCATTGTCTCTTAATGGTCGGCTCAATTAATAGCAAATTCACAAATATCGATCTGCTCAAAGATCTCGGTGAGGAAATTATTGAGATCACGGACATGGCGATCAAGGCCTTCCGGACACTCGATCCAGAATTGGCACAGCGAGCCATCAAGAACCGAAAATTAATTGTTCAAAAAGCAGATTTGGTAGAATTCACCTTAAGTGAATACCCAATTATCCGTTCTATTTTGAGAATGGCAGATTATTCTGCCGATATTGGTGAGTTAGTCATCAATCGTAAGGTCGCAGCCGATTCTTGGTCTGCATAGTCAGGAAGCTCTCTTTGAACGCTGATAAATGGTGAAAATCGCAATTGCAACCAGCGGAATGTATACCAGTGCTCCATTCTCATTAGAGGAGGTGTCAGGAGTCGTGGTGAGAGATGAGGAATTCTCCTCACTTTCCGTTAATTCATACAAAACCCCATACTTGTCAATTGTCTGAACTATAAGATCTTCAGGTGAACCGGAAAATTGTGAGATAACTACATGCGTCGAATTAACCACAACTTTCGCATCAATTGTTTGACCTTCGGAGATAACTCTCGTCGTAGA
>JAEOUB010000352.1 GCA_016839545.1 Candidatus Kariarchaeota archaeon
ATCTATGCTCTGATTCATGCACTCGAGCGTAATGAGGGCGTGTTCTATGCCAAGGGTGGAACACATGCCATGATTAACAATATGGCAGAGAATTTTGAGAACCTGGGTGGAACAATCATCCTCAACCAGTCCGTGGTCAAGATACAGACCAGGAACAACGAGGTGAGTGCAGTCCGACTCTCCAATGGAGAAGTGATAGATGCTGATGTGGTTGTCTCCAATGCTGATGTTACACGTACCTACACTCAGATGCTCGGTGAGGAAGTAGACAAGGATTATGACCAGAAATGGTTTGACAAGAAGAAGTACACACCGGGTCTATTTGTGACCTATTTTGCCACTGACCGGGAATACCCCGATCTTGCACATCATTCCATTGTACTAGGAGGTCGCTACGAGGAGATGCTCAAAGAGATCTATGAGCCTCACAATATCCTGACCGACGACTTCTCACTGTATCTGCATGCACCTAAACGATCTGATAACTCTAGAGCACCCGACGGTCATGAGATGTTCTACGTTCTCTCCGTCGTACCCAACCTCAAATCGGGTACCAACTGGGACGAGATCAAAGTGGAGTACCAGACCAAGATCCTGGAGGAGCTTGAGGATAGAGGCGTCATCCCCGACCTTTTCAAGCACCTAGAATTTGCAGAGTCATTCACTCCTGCGGATTTTGAGACAGTACTCCAGTCCCAGCATGGTGCTGCCTTCTCGCTACAGCCCACACTCTTTCAGTCAGGCCCCTTCCGACCGATGAACAAATCACACAAGGTCAAGGGACTGTACTTCAGTGGTGCAGGTACCCAGCCAGGAGCCGGTATTCCCGGTACCGTGGCATCAGGTATCATTGCAGCTGACCTGGTACAGAAGGACTTTCCCATCGGTCTCAATATGGAGACTGAGGCAGAGATGAAACAGAGGTGAGATCATGGAAGAGCTGAAAGAGATACCCAAAAACGGCAACGGAGCAACGATTGCGGCTGATTTTGACGAGATACCTAACAATATCGATCGATCCGGTGTGATCACCAAACGTGGTCAGCGACTTGATCCATCACCCCTGGATTATATCCGGGCCACCCAACGATTTTCACAGCGTGACTGGGTGATCTATGTTCTTTGGGTCGGCATCATGCATGGCCTGTGGATCACCATCACCGGGTTCCTGCTTGCAGGTCTGACTCGTGGTGCAGAATATCCACCCTTTGTCTGGCTGATTCCAATTGGCATCTTCATATTCTCGACGTCGATCACGTTCGACAACATCGCCCACACGGTAATATACAAGGCGTGGATTACTGACTCCGAATATATGGTGCACAATTTCAGCACTGCTTCCGGCGTCGCAACAGTCTTTGCATTGCTTGCTGGCTATGAGTTTCCCGATCTCATGCGGGTTCCCATCTATGTGTTTGCAGCACTGAGTGTTATCTATTCGCTGATTGATGAGGCCATGCACTGGGAGCGATATTCTCGTGGTGGTTCTGGCTGGGTAGAGGTAACGTGCCATTTCGGCATACTTGTCGGCCATACCCTGATGGTGCTTGCCTGGATCTTCTGGTTCGAGGCTGGCTATCCCGGATTTGGTGAGGCTCTCACCTTCTGGGGAGCGTAAATTTAGTAAAAATATCTTTGGAGGAATACCTATGAAATTTAATAGAAAATTACTGATTACACTTGCGATTGCAATTACACTACTATCACTGACACTGACCTCAAATTCACATGTTCCCATCAATGCAGAGGGGAATATTGGTCTGGACAGTGCTCAGGAGGTTACCAATCCCACCAAGTCATGGGCGATCTATTCCACACTTGATGAGGCTGACAGTGTGGCCTATTTCAAATTCACCATGGCAGAGGGAGAGACAATCTTTGTCTCGTTATTTGTCACCACACGAGCTGATGAGGTATCTTTTGTGCCTGAGTTTGCTCTGATGGGTCCTGGTATCGATACAACAGGCTCAGTACCTGCATATGTGCAGACTGTGGGTAATGCCATGGTCGTCACCGGAGAGAGGTCTGATCCCAGTTATGAGAGTTTTGGACCCTCACACCTGGTGAATATTGCCGATATACGTATACCTGCACCAGCATCAGGCGAGTATTTCCTTGCTATTTACTCACAGACAGGTCCGGGTCACTACGGGGTTGCTATTGGTGTCAATGAGAGTTTCACTCTGCTGGAAACAGTGTCCAATCCCATCAACGTCATCAATGTCTATCTGTGGCAGGGAGAGTCACTTTTCTTTGTCTTCATACCCTACCTGCTCACATTCGCAGTAGGTATCTATGTGTTCAGAAACCGGATGTCTGAGGCCACACAGGTGCAGTGGGGCCTCTATCTGCTCAGCCTACTCTACCTGAGTTCAAGTGTGGCATTCACATGGCAGACCATCTACAATGTCTACATGTCCCATCTCGGTCCTGAGATCATCATCTCTCTGTTTATCATTGGTATGCAGGCATCAATTGGATCTGGGATTATGTCACTTGCTAAGCGTGATATCCTTACTGACAGGTCTGCACAGATCAGGCTCATCATTCTATCACTACTCTCACTCATTCTCTGGGTTGGTGTCGTCATCGGGCCTGTGATCGGGCTTCTCTTTGGCTCTCTCGTTCTTCTTCGCAGCTTTATTTCCTGATGTCACTCGAAATCAACGATCTTGACAACCACAACCACACCTTTTTTTTTAACGTGTACCATTAGGGATCATGGAATTTGGAATTTCAACTGAAATTGGTGCTCATCATGAATTTGAGCAGATAGAGGTCGTGCTACGTGAACTTCTTGCAGCAGAAGGCTTTGGTATCCTCACAGAAATTGATGTACAGGCAGTGATGAAGAAGAAATTGGATCTCGATAAGCGGCCTTACAAGATCCTGGGTGCATGCAATCCTCCACGTGCCAACACGGTGCTGGATGTAGATCCCGAGATGGGTATCTTCCTGCCCTGCAATGTGATCATGTACGAGACAGAAACTGGATCCACAATTGTCAGTGCAACTAATGCATCAGCAATGTTTACCATGATCAACAATCCAGATGTGGAGCCTGTAGCTAATGAGGTCACTGAGATCTTCAAAACAGTTATCTCCCAGATGGAAGCCACATTTTTCTAGTCAATACGAGTCGCATCTCGCAGAGTACCCATCATCAGGATCTTGATATCATAGGTTCCTTTGTCATTCGAGACGAATTTGAATTCAACATGCTGGCCACCCTCCATCTTAAAACGGGTGCCCCGGATGAATTCCAGACCATTCTCGGCTTTGGATGGAAAGACACATGTCAATTTGCCATCTCTGATAGTGAGGTCCCATTCCTGGTCCATGAACTGGTATTTACCGGTATATTTCCTCATCTCCTCTTCTGAAATGGTATCTGGCTGTCTCTCAAATTTCATTGGAGGTAGTAACCCATCCAGGGGTACGAAGAACTCAGAAACCTCACCTGTGGTATTCAGATTAAACTGCAGGTTGAGGTAGGCGTTGAAACGCTCGATGACCAGCATGAACGTGTCATAGTGGATATGCTCCATCGGGAATTCCAGCCTGGGGGTGATGAACCACAGCCCATTGTCTCGGAGCTCGATCTTGAACTCGGGATAGCCCTCTTTCTTGTATGTTCCTGCATACTCTGACAGGGATAGGCTTGGAGTTGTACCCTCCACCTTCTGAGCCATCAGACCAGCTTTAGCATTCTCACCTCCTGCTCGGTTCATGCTAGCTCGTCGGATCCCTCTCTCCAACCATGGCATGGTATCCAGGTTCAGAATGGCATCATA
>JAEOUB010000353.1 GCA_016839545.1 Candidatus Kariarchaeota archaeon
TCGAAAGGTACTGGCACGGCCGAAAGAGGGCGAGGAAGATAAGATTACAATTGTCGACCACCTCAAATCACTGGCTGCAATCTCGCTGACCGGTGTGACCATCTACTTTGTCTTCTCAGCACCTCGTGATGAGCTGACCTCACTGTGGGTGCTCATTGCCAGTGCTGTGCTTGGTTTCTACTTCTCCTCACGTGAGGCCAAGAAGAAATCTACTGAAGAAGCATAATCATTCCACTCTAGAAATTCTTATAGCAAAACTATCTCAGCTCTCAATAATGAGTCATAATGCTGACAAGGACTATCTCACCTACCAGCAGGTGGTCGATGAGCAGTCAGATCAGGCACAGGCATATCACGCCACCACTGTGAAAATTGAGCTGTTCTCCACTGTATTCGAGCTGCTGGTTCTGGCACTGCTGGTAATCCTTGGCTTTCCCAATTATCTCAGGGATATCAGCCCCTATGGATCTGAGTACTCCTTTCTCTCTGTCCTGTTTGTTCTGGTCATCTTTGTCCTGGTAGATTTTGTCATCTCCCTACCCATCTCCTACTACAGTGAGACTATAGAGCGGCAGTATGGGTTTGCTACCCGCTCAACAGCAGGATGGGTGAAAGACAAGATCAAGGAGCTGGTGCTTTCCGTTGTTATCTTCGTCCTCCTGATCGAGGCTCTGTTTGCAGCTCTCAATTTTGTACCCGATAACTGGTGGCTCTTTGCTTTCCTGGGATATTTCGTCTTTGCCGGTCTGCTCACCTCTCTTTCTCCCTACCTGATCTCGCTGTTTACCAAGATAGAGAGTATGGAGGAGGGTCCTGTCAGAGCGACAGTTGAGAGTGTGGCTGCTCAGATGGAGCTAGAGTATGACGATATCTACACCTGGAACATGAGTGATCAGACAACCAAGGCTAATGCTGCAGTCACCGGCTTTGGCAAGACAATCCGTATCATGATCGGTGATACACTGATGGAAAATTTCAGGGGCGATGAGATCGAAGTGGTTATGGCCCATGAGATAGCCCACCAGAAACACAAGGATATTTACCGCGGCATCCTCTTCACCGGTGTCATCTCGCTGATTGCCTTTTATCTCATTGATCTGGGCTTCCAGTCTGCACTGACGGCATTTGATCTCAATGGACTGTCAGATCCCGCTGCAATTGGGTATATCTTCTTGGCACTCAATATCATCTTCCTCTTTCTTGGCAAGATCAACCTGTGGCACAGCCGTGGAAGGGAGAAAGCAGCAGATCTGGCTGCCATCCGCGAGCTGGGTGACCTGAAGATCTTTGAATCTGCATTTGCACGACTGAGCCAGCAGAACCTGTCATATCCCAATCCGTCCAAGCTGGAGGTACTGTGGAGATACTCTCATCCTCCGATCAGAGACCGTATTGCCTATGCAGTGAAATACCAGGACTCTCGTTCCTAGAATTTTGAGGGATGACGTTATGAAATTCTACCTGTCCTCCTACAAGTTCGGCAGTGACATGGAGGATTTCATCCGATTACTTCCCAGCAACCGGAAGATGGCATATATTCCCAATGCAGGCGATCCCTATCCCAACGGGTTGACACGTGAGCATGATCGCATGCGGATACGTGAGATGCAGCAATTACTTGATGATCTGGATCTGGGTATTACAATAGAGCTCTTTGATCTTCGCAATTACTTTGGTCGGCGCGAGGATCTCTATGATGATTTGGCACAGTATGGTATTATCTGGGTGCGTGGTGGCAATGTCTATGTCCTGCAGAAGGCGATGGAGCGGGTGAATTTTGGATCTGTATTGAGAAGGCTGATGGATGAGGAGAGAGATATGCTCTATGCTGGCTATTCTGCAGGAGTCTGTATTCTTGCACCCAGTCTTGAGGGCATCCACCTGATGGATGATCTGAGTCATGATATGTATGGCAACCTGGAGATAGATGCTCCTGGACTGGGAATTCTGGATTATCTGGTAATTCCACATTATGACTCTCCGGGACATCCTGAGACACATATGGCTCCTGACTGTATTGCCTACATGGAGGAGAGTAACTTACCGTATCGCAAGCTGCGTGATGGTGAGGTCATCATTCTTGAATAATCTAGCCGATATCTTATTGTTCTCCATACGATTTCGAAAACAGTGGGTTTCTCAGATTTCCTGATCGAGCGCTACTATGCAAAATATGAATTCTCAACACAGTACATGCTCAGCTCATCAGATGCAGAATCATGGACAGTGGACGAGCTCCTGTCACTGGGTGATAGAGATGCACTGATGGCAGACTTTGCCAATCTCCATTTGGGTTATACTGAGTCTCAGGGAGATCCCGAGCTGAGAGAGTTGGTCTCCAACCTGTACACTGATACCTCTGCCGAGCAGGTTCTGATGTATACTGGCGCTGAAGAGGCAATTTTCTCATTTGTCCATGCAGTCCTGCAGCCGGGGGACCATATCATCGTGATGTTTCCTGCCTACCAGTCACTGTACCAGGTGGCACAGGATCGGGGAATCGAGGTCTCTCGCTGGGAATGTGACGAGGCTGATAGCTGGAGACCATCAATTGAGCAATTAGAACAATTGATTACAGAAGATACACGTGCAGTGGTCATCAATACCCCCCACAATCCCACTGGGTTCCTGTTTTCTCATGATGAATTGGACAGGATCATCACGATCTGCAAGGAGCATGATATCATCCTCTTCTCCGATGAGGTCTACAGGTACAGCGAGTACGATCCCAGGGATAGGCTGCCATCTGCAGTTGAGGTGTATGAAAAGGCGGTGACACTGGGAGTGATGTCAAAGCCCATGGGCCTTCCAGGACTGAGAGTGGGGTGGATTGCCACCCGAGACCCGGATATATACCGGACGATGCAGCACTTCAAGGATTATGTGACCATTTGCGGTAGTGCTCCCTCTGAGTTTCTCGCCACGGTGGCTCTACGTAATTTTGATGCCATTCTAGAGCGGAACGTGGACCTTTCCCGATTTAATCTCAAAATGCTCCGGGAATTCATGAACAGACATACAGACGTATTTCAGTGGGAGGAGCCTCGTGCAGGGAATATTGCATTTGTTCGACTCCTGTTAGATATGGATGTTGATGATTTCTGTGATCAGTTGAGAGAGCAACAAGAGGTACTCCTTCTCCCATCGAGTACCTATGAATACGGGCACCATCATTTTCGGATCGGGTATGGCAGAAAGAATTTTGCAGGAGCACTGAGGAGATTAGAGCTGTTTGTCCTCTCTTTGAAATGATCGTCTAAGATCGGGTACTTGCATGGCTCATATAGGCTAATTTTCCCTGTGGTGCAGCCTCCAGTCCGGAATCATATGAAAACCAGCGTGATCAATCGATCTGAATTAATAAAGAAATATATTAGGTGTTTATTCCAATAATTACCGAAAGGTATATTTTTTATTGATAAACATCGTAACTGTGCGAACTCCTGACCCGTTTATCAATGAAGCAGTAGAGCAGGGTAAATATTCGGAGATCTATGAATATTGCAAGGGGAAAGAGGACCTTGAATCCATCTACTGGCAAACTGTCTCATTAATGTGGATGGGGAGAAAACGGGAATGTGCAGAAGTCCAAAATAAGTATGACAGGATTGTTTTGGAGAGTGATGATGACTTTTGGAAGGCACGATATCTGATATCACGTGGGTTTTTTCACTGGGGTCACGAGATATACAAAGCACAGGGGTATTTCGACCGGTCATTTGAAATTTCACAGCATGGTGATGACATTGAGACTATTGCTGATTACTACATTTATTCAGCTATCGTTTCACAAGATCA
>JAEOUB010000354.1 GCA_016839545.1 Candidatus Kariarchaeota archaeon
CGGTATTGATGACAATATTTATGCTACTCGTCTCGTTTACATATCCGATTGTTCATTATATTGTGATGAAACTGTTGACCAATAGAGTCTACCTGAATATCCAATCTGATACTCCATCCACACATTAGATCGACAATCTTATGCCATGAATATCATGAATATCGCACTAATGGCAAAAGCTATGCCAATCCATTGAAATGAGGTCAGCTTCTGCCGGTAGAACAGATATGCAAGAAATACGGTTGTGCCTGGATACAGTGATGAGACACTAGAGGCGATATCCAACCTTCCCGTCCTGGTTGCGAAAGCAAAGAGGATATTGCCTGCACTGTCACAGATCCCGGCTGCGATAAGTACTAACAGGTATTTGGGAGTGCGCAGTTTGCTATCGACTGTCAAATGGAAATTCGTCGGAAGCAGACTGAGAACGAAAATGAGTGCAATCATGGTGACCCTGCTAGCCACCAGGGGCCAGTAAATACTGGTGGAGCTGAAGAGATCGACCATGATATAGAATCCTGCAAAACCCAGTCCTGCAATAATTGGGTACTTGATGGGGGTTGTTCCCTCATCCTCAGAATCCTCTGAACTGAGAAAATAGACGGCTATCATCGCCGATAGGATCCCTATGCCTGTCAGGATATCAGGTAAACCCTCGATCAGTGATCCGAATATCACAGGAATAACCGTTCCCACAATGGCTGCAATAGGGGCAGTGGTGCTCATCTTACCCAGTGCAAGTCCCTTGTACAGAGACATCAGTCCGATACCACCGAATATTCCTGCAAGTCCACCGAATAGCAGCTCTGATGTGGTAGGAATTTGCTCGCCAATAAACACTGCAAACAATCCAAGCAGGACAACTCCTATCAATTGAGAGTAGATCAGAACCTGGTTGACGGGAAACCGCTTGGTGGCGACTCCACCGGAAAAATCACCTGTTCCCCAGATAAGTGCAGCTCCAATGCTGTAGATCAGAACAGATGGGACGGGTTCCATATGCCAATGTTATGAGAGCGGCTATTATGGGTTGTGATTGAGAGTTCAGAGGTCTTTCTTAGAATCGTAATGATGTTATTTCAATGTGATTTGATCCATCAATGAGTCAAATGGCTTGTTAGCAAAATATTGTGCTGCAATTCTGCCCATAAGATTGGAATGAGTCCAGTGATTGGAGATCACATTGACATATTTCGCCTTCTTCAGCATCCTTGCAAACAGTTTGGTCTCCTTTTCAGGGTGCATGAAATCATTCTATGCACCGACGACCAAAACATCTCCATCAATTGACTTGAGATCCTCCTTGAGTTTCATCCCACCTGCCTTGTCAATTGCAATAGCACTGTGCTTGATCTTAGCAAAATCAAATTCATAGATTTGAGAGGAAAATCGATAGCCTTCTTCTGGCTCCGCAGGATTGTGAAAAGATCGTTTGATGTACCACTCTACGACAGTGATAATTAATTGCTCAAATATTAGAGGAGTACGAATAAGGAGTTTTTGCCAGCCTCTGAAATGGAGTCCGGTGGCAGGTATAATCATCACTGATCTGATAGGATGCAATGAGGGATCAACAGAGGCTGCTAAGTATTTGGTTACCAGTCCTGCACCAAATGATCCTGACAGAGTGTAGTATCCTGACTTGTCAAAACCAAGATTGATGATGAGTTGCCTGATATCTTTAACATATCTATCAAACGAAAAATCAGCATAACTATGACGAATAACAAACCTTGAGGATGCCTTTTCACGTGTTTCTACGTAGTACACAGGATGACCTGAAATCACTAACCCCTCGATTATGGAGTAATACCTTTCAAGGAGAGTAATCCACCCAGGAAAAATTACAACTGGAAGGAGATCAGTATTTTCTGACTCATACTTGATAATCTTTAGTGTTACATCTTCAGATACCCTGCTGTGAAAGTCAGATCGTGCAATCTCCTGTATCATGTGATCTTTCTTCGATTATCTTGTGTATTCTTATATTTTTTGAGAATATAATAGTGGATTTCAAGATAGGACAATCAAACCATCATTCTAATACTTCTGAAATATTCTCTAATTGTGTCCTTTTATCTGGCGATCGGTCTCTCATTAGCCGCGTCGCTCTGCTGGGGCGCGAATGCCCATCTTGTACGGATTGGAATGAGAGGTGAGAATCATTTTCATGCACTGTTCATTCGTTCTCTATTCACATTTCCTATCCTTTTTGGAGTAGTCCTAGTCTGGAAGGGATGGGAAGGATTGAGTATCTACCTTGAGGATCCAATCTTATACTATACTTTGACATCAGCAACTCTAGTTCTACTGGGAGATGTACTTTTCATGATAGGTCTCAAGAAATATACTGTCAATGTGATGTCACCTCTCACAGCTACTTTTCCGTTGTTTACAGCAGCCACACTACTAATCACAGGTCAAGAAGCACTTGGTCCCATTCTACTACTTGGTACAGTTGTGGTAATTACCGGGGTCGGAATTGTTACATCCAATGATATTACGGAGAGCTTTGACCGGATGGCTTTGGCATTAGGCGTTGGAGC
>JAEOUB010000355.1 GCA_016839545.1 Candidatus Kariarchaeota archaeon
AAAGATGTACGTTGCAGATAATATACCCGTATATAGGCCCAGAAAATTGCGGTAATGAGTTATAGTGATATCTTACCATATATCGCTTCTCAATCAATTTATCAATCTGTACATTGGTGTCCCAATGCCCTTTTTACACGATAGGAATCTGTCCATCTGTGCAACACAAAGAAGGAGAATTTGTCACACATGATAATACCTCTCTCTACTACCAAGCATGGCTCCCAGATGATGAACCTTCCGCGGTAATCCTCTACCTCCATGGAGGGTTTTCACATTCCGGGGAGGGAAAATTCGTGGGAGAGCAACTTTCTGCACAAGGTGCAGGTGTTTATGCAATGGACCAGCGAGGTTGGGGTAAATCCTATCCTGAAAAACCGGGACATATCTCCCATCGCCAACAGGCTATTGATGACGTCTTTGCTTTCACAGAATTTGTAACTACCCTGCCAGGTAATTCCGGTTGCCCCGTTATACTCATGGGTGTTGGAATGGGTGGATTACTCGGATTGAGATCCCTGATACAGCACCAGGAAGCCTTCGACTGTGGTGTGTTTGCCAGCCCCTGGATTGGTACAAGACAGCCTATTCCAACGTATATCAAGCTATTTGGTGGTTTACTCTCAGCAGTGATGCCCAAGTTCTCAGCTGATTCAGATATCAAAATTGATGAACTCACTCATGATAATGCTGTAATTAATACGTACTACAATGACCTCAAATCTGGATTGCGAAAACAGAAAGGTACAGCACGTTGGTTTGCAGAGATCCAGAAAGCTCAGAAGGAAGTACTTGATATGGCATCAGAAATCACACTACCTACCATAATTATGCAGGCAGGTCAAGATTTGATGGTATCGGAGGCAAAATCCAAAGATGTGTATAATTCACTCTCAAGTGAGAAGAAGGAATGGCAGTATTACGAGCGATCCTACCATGAAGTTTGGAACGAGGTCGATCGAGAGAGCCATATTTCTGAAGCATGGGAATTCATCGAGGAAGTTGTCAAAGGCTAATTGTTTTCTTCTTGGCAAGCATTAAAAAATGGAAAGAATATTCAGAGATTGTGCACACAAGAGTTCTTCTTCTTCTCTTTGCTCTGCTTTTCTTTGTGAGTGTCTCCACCACCTCAGGTTGTGATGATGGTGTATGTACTTCCGATTCCAGTATAGAATTTACCGAAACACAGGATGCACCATTTCTCGGTTGGGCTATAATCGGAGGACTGGGTGCGGGACGCAGGCGTCGACACCAGCTTAACAATTATGACTATGCAACAATACCGGCTCACCTTAATTGATACTGATGTCTGGAATTGAACAGCTCCGTCAAAGAGTTATTGCACAGGTAGAAGAGACTGTAGAGCTAGATAATGGTTATCGTTTTGTCTTTCCATCTGATCCAGGTATCAAGTCTGATCTAGTAGAATTTATGGAATATGAGGCAAAATGCTGCACTTTTCTTGATTTTGTACTGGAAGAAGAGCCTCCACGCCTGGTATGCACTGTCACTGTCAATCAATATGATGTCACCACTGCGAAGGAGATAATCTCTACCCTGTTCTCAGATTGATTACCTGATGAAGTCGCCTCTCGCCTCAGCTTCCTGGTTCAGTAACTGTTCCAATATTTCAGTCGGTATCTCCTCCTCACGTGAAAGCACTACCACGCCGTAAAAAAGTCCAATAACAAAGAAAAATGATCGAACAAGCAGTAGTGGTGGTGAGATTAGCGATGCAAAACCAATGATCACATAGATCAGTAACAGAGTACCCAGGACAAACTTGTTACTCCCCGGCTTGTAAAGGGTCAGGAAGATGATTGCAAAGAGTAATGCCGCAACATAGGACATCAGATCGATAACCATATTCAAAAAGAACAGCATGCCGATAGCCTGTGTCTGTGGTTCCCAACCAGCTTCTATCCCATGTACCAGAGTAAATATCAAGGCATTTTCCACAACATCAAGTAGCCCCACTGAGATGCCTGCGATCAGAGCAATAGTACTCAGGGGATCGGCAAGATCACGGATAATGATGTAGAGGCCAATGAACAGGGACGTGTAGCCAACAATAAATACAGAATCCAGGGCTATAAACACCAGGATCTCGTCTGATACGGCTTCCACGGTGGAAATGAACGTGGCAATGTCTGATGGACGGTCAATCTCTGATGCCC
>JAEOUB010000356.1 GCA_016839545.1 Candidatus Kariarchaeota archaeon
CCTGATCACCAACATCCTCAAGTATATTGCCCGAACCAAGAGTCGAGAGAACTAACTACTGCGTTTATTGTTTTGTATTGATATTTATTTATACCACAGAATTGAACTGAGTAATATATGGATATTGAGGTAATCGAGCGCAAGGAAAATCCTTTGCTCCACCGTGAGGAAGTCACCTTTAAGGTAAGCCACCCCGAGGCAGAGACACCTACACGAGAAAGTATCGCAGCCAAACTGGCAGCAATTGTCAACGCTGACCGCGACATGACCATTGTCAAGAAAGTAGAATCTGAATTTGGAAAGAACTCATCACTCGGATATGCCAACGTCTACGAGGACGAGGCTTCCCGAGAGATTGAGCCCAACCATATTCTCAAGAGAAATGGAATTGGAGGCGAAGCAGATGAGTGAGTACTTTGAGATAGAGGGCGACAAGCTCAAGAGAAAGTACAAGCAGTGTCCTGACTGTGGACCCGGCTACAAAATGGGTGAGCACAAAGACAGGCATGTCTGTGGTAACTGTTCCAAGACAATTGTCAAAAAGTAGAAACCTTAAGAGCCAAGTAAATATTTTTCTGGAATCTTACCATTCTCTTTGATACCATTGCGGAACGCACGATATTTTGCCATGAGTTTGGGTAGCTCAGACTCAATAAATTCAAACAACAGCTTGATCTCCAGCAATCGCTGTTTTCTCTCCAATGACTCTTCCTTGAGTAGCTCGAGTCCTGTATTGGCTATGTGGATGAATACTGTGGAAGCATCGGCTTTGGAGTCAAGGGTGCGGGTCCAGAGGGACTCTGATACAGCATAGAAATCACCGCGGGCAGATGGTACTGGGGCTCGCTCCAGAAGCCCGATCTCTGTCAGACGTGACACAGAGGTGGATGCCGTGCTTTTGCTAATTGCCAGGTGCTCCGATATTTGCGTGATGTTTAACTGTGGAGGATCACTTATGAGGAGTAGTCCAAGTATCCGACCCTGGGTCAGGTTAAGTCCACTCTTCTCAAAGAAGATGCCAATCTGATTGATATAATCACCCACTTCCATCTAGACGCTATAGGATACAATGTTTATAACTTCTCTCGTAATGATCCGAATGTTCGGTAAGTTCCGAACATTGCCAATACATTATTATATACCCCTCATCTAACCGATTACAGGATTTTTAATGATCGAAGTAAAACATCTCCACTATACCTATCCCGGCGCGTCAGTTGAAGCCATTAGCGATATTAATTTCACCATCAAGAAAGGAGAGATATTCGGATTTCTTGGACCCTCAGGAGCAGGCAAGAGTACAACTCAGAAAATACTCATTGGCCTGTTGAAAGATTTCAAGGGTTCAGTGAGTGTCAATGATATTGACCTCTCAAGCGTTGATGATGACTATTATGAGAAGATCGGTGTCAGCTTTGAACTGCCCAATCACTATATCAAGCTCACTGCAATAGAGAATCTCCAGTATTTTGCTTCTCTCTACGAGAATGCTATGAGTAAGGAAGATCTGATGAACTTGTTAGAAGAGGTTGGTCTCCATGAGGATGCAGATCAGGCTGTCTCAACCTACTCAAAGGGTATGAAGAACCGACTGAATTTTGCACGATCACTGCTGCACCGACCTGAGATTCTCTTTCTAGATGAGCCTACAGCAGGCCTTGATCCTGTCAATGCCGAGCGTATCAAATCAATTATTGATCGCAAGCGCCGTGAGGGAGTGACCATTTTCCTCACCACTCATGACATGCATGTCGCAGATGAATTATGTGATCGTGTTGCGTTTATTGTCGACGGCAAGATTTCTATCACAGATGAGCCGAAGTCCCTCAAGCTGGCACATGGCAAGAAGAGTGTCAAGGTAGAGTTTGGAAACAGTACCACTGAGACCAAGGAATTTGACCTCGATACCATAGGTGGTAATCAGGAGTTTATGGAGCTACTCAAGTCTGAGACAGTGCAGACCATTCACTCCCAAGAGGCCACTCTTGCCAAAGTCTTCATCGAGGTTACTGGAAGGAGTCTGGACTGAATGGGATCGTCTATCAGTACTTCACGACTACTGTCATCTATCTTCTGGGATATCCGGGTCCAGATCAAGTACGGGTTTTACTATGTGGCTGCAATTGCTGCAACCGTGTGGATTGGAGCTCTTTGGTTCATCTCGGCAGATGTGAAGAGGGAATTCATAGGGTTCTTCCTCCTCTCAAATCTCAATATTGGAACCTTCCTATTTGCAGCCGCTCTTGTCCTGTATGAGAAATCTGACAATACCCTGGAAGCCATGGTGGTCACCCCTCTCCGTTCCCAGGAATATCTATTTTCCAAAGTTGGCTCTCTGTTTCTCCTGGCTCTTCTGGAGAATCTGCTTATAGTGCTGGTGCTCTTCAGGGGGATAAGTGTAAACTACTTGTGGGTGATACTGGGAATTTTCATGATGGCAGCTACCTATGTACTGTTTGGTATTGGTTTTGCAGTGAAATATCCTGATTTTACAGAGTTCATTTTTCCAGCCATACTGCTGATCATCTTGTTGGAATTTCCACTCTTCAAATATCTGGGTCTCCAGGGAGGCATATTTGATATTGTGTATCTGATCTTGCCCACAAATCCAAGCCTTGCTCTGACCGAACTGTCAGTTCAGGCAGCCACTCCCTTCAGTGTCATCTACAGTATTGGAGGGTCCCTTCTGTGGTTGGCAGGAGCATATATCTATGCCAAGCGTAATTTCACCAAATATGTGATCCGGAGGGAGCAGTAATGAAGTACAGAACGTACCTGAGATCTCAGATTTTGGCAGATGTGGCCAATGTTCAGCGTGATCCCATGCTCAAATATTTTATGATGATCCCGGTTATACTGGCAGTGGTTGTCCGTTTGCTGGTGCCAATTGTCCGTGAGGCATTTATTGACCAATTTGATCTGGCAGACTACTATACCCTGATTATGAGCTACTTCTTCATCCTCATGCTACCCATGCTATTTGGGGTCATTATCGGCTTCATGTTACTCGATGAGAAAGATCAGGGAACATTACTGGCGTTGCAGGTCTCACCACTGAGCATGAGTCGATATGTCATGTACAGGCTGAGTCTTCCCATGTTGCTCTCTTTCTTGTCACTCTATATCGTGTTTCCCATCGTCAATTTCTACACCATTGACTTTGTCTCACTGACGCTGATCTCCCTTGTGGGTGCTTTCTGGGCACCTATCCTTGGTCTGATCTTGCCAACTGTCGCCAACAACAAGGTGGAGGGATTTGCTTTGATGAAAGGTATTGGAGGGCTGTTTATTGCCCCCATTGCTGCATGGTTCGTACCTCTACCATACGAGTACCTGTTTGCCATCTTTCCCAATTACTGGCCAATGAAGGCATTCTGGGTGGTCGACCAGGGTGGAAACCCGCTACCTTTTGTTCTGGTGGGTATTGTGGCAAATCTCATTGTGATCCAGGTAATACTGAAATTCTTCAACCGCAAGGTATTCTCCTAGATACGATCCATTCTCCCGATTATACCTCGGGCATGATCACGGGCATCAGCGGTTACCACCCGGATCACAGCCCCGGTATTGGGCTGCCCGTAGACGATAATCGATCCCTCAGGGAGTTCCAGTAACAGGGGAAGTACTAGCAGATCCTCCTCTCCATGGATCTTGACATGAACTGGAGAGCCGTTGATTACCATCTCAGTTGCCTGGTGAAGAGTCTCCCAAGCAACAAGGGTGATCTCTGCAGCGGGGCATTCCGCCTCGAGAACTGAAAAGCCATCCCAGTCCATCCATTCATCGAGTTTCTGACGCTTGGTCTGCCCGTCGGTGACCACCATCTCGGGATCAAATCCGTGATCTACAAACAGCTGGGCAGTGACATCACCCACAGCAACAAGGAAGACATCCCGGGGAACCAGTCTGGACTTAAGTACAGGCACAGTCTCTTCAATAGTACCTGCGATCAGCTCTCCAACAGGTTTTCCCAGTTCTGCACGCAGACTATCGGGAAGCCGGTAATGGCCTTGCATATTCCACTCTCACCCACTTCTCTTATAGCAACTCTGTTCTACCAACTCTAGGCTGACTCTTTCTTCTTCGGGTCTGAAGCAATCCTTCATAAAGGTACAACCGCAATAAGTAATATGGACCGATACCGGTTTGCTGCACTTTGGTCTGCAGCCGCATGGGGGTTACTAATATTCAGCTGGATCTCCCAAGAATTCACCTTCTACGGAGTGGATCCCTTCTTTGTCGTTCTTTTTATGTGGATCTTTCGAGGTCCCATTGTCAACAGAATCTATGGATCACCACAACCCAGAAACATTCAGGCTATTGCCCCCCTTAGAGCAGAACTACCACTGTGCCCCTCGTGTGGTAATGAGGGCATGAGGAGCGATCGTTTCTGCCAGGATTGTGGAACCGCTCTCGAGCACCCCAATACACAATACGAGGGTTTCAACTAGTCTAGACAGGATTTTTAAGATCAGCCAATCACGAACTATTTTATAGGACCTCAACTATCTAGACATCTACCGAAGTGAGACTATGACAAGGACGAGTTATGCATTAAACGCCGATCACCTTGGCTACTTTTTTTTGATGATGGCGTTGATCATTGTGGTCTTCACAGCCATTCTCTATGTCTCGTTTTTCCCCAGTC
>JAEOUB010000357.1 GCA_016839545.1 Candidatus Kariarchaeota archaeon
GTCGGTACAACTGTCCGTCACGGATCATCTGCTCAATTGCTCCTCTGACATACTCATCAGTGAGGGTATCTCCACTTTCTTTGATGGCAAATTGGATTGTTTCCTCCTCGTTGAAGGAGCCTCCAGCATCTTTATGCATGAAATTGATTGCATCTCGTACCATATTAAGCTTGGATCGTCTTGTTTTGGTCTGACCTGAAATAAAGGCATCATAGTCGTATTCACCGCTTTCAGGATCGAGAGTGATCTGATCGAGACTGTATTTCATTAAGTCAATTGCAAAATCTGCATCTTCCTCTGTTACATTCTCCTTGAGTCTGGCCCTAGCATGGGACTCTGCCAATCTGATTATTCCTTCCAGTTGTCTCGCTGTAATCGTAATCCGATCTTTGGGGTTCTCTCCTACGGCACCATAAGAGTTTCTCATGTTAACATAGTAGTGCTGGATTTTCTCAGCCGCTGGTTCAGTGATGATAGGATTGAACTGTTTCTTTGCAAAAGCAATGTATTTTCTTAATTTTTCTTCATTGAGAGGTGGTCGTCTACTATCAGATGAACCATGAAACCGGTGTAATTTCAGAATATGTGATGCCAGTTGTTCATCATCTTTCTCTTCTGGAATATCCCTCATGATGAATACCAGATCGAACCGAGAGAGAATTGCTGGTGAGAGATTGACATTCTCATTGAATGGACGATAGTCCTCGTATCTCCCATGTTTCGGGTTTGCTGCCGCAAGAACACCAGTCCTGGCATTCAGTGTGGCAACTATTCCCGCTTTTGCAACACTTACTGTATGTTGCTCCATTGCCTCGTGGATGGCACTACGGTCATTTTCATTCATCTTATCAAACTCGTCGATAAGACAGACACCTCTGTCTGCTAGAACCATTGCACCTGCTTCCAGAGTAATCTCACCTGTCTCAGGATCACGGATTATCGCAGCTGTTAGACCTGCTGCGGAGGATCCCTTTCCTGAGGTGTATAAACCTCGAGGAGCGATTGACTGAACATATCTGAGCAACTGACTTTTTGCCACTCCTGGGTCACCGACTAGCAAGATATTAGGCTGTCCACGGGTACTGAAACCGTCAGGATGGCTTTTATCCACACCAGCAAATAACATCAGCAACGCAGCCTGTTTTATTCTATCCATTTTATGGATCTGAGGTGCGAGGGAGTCAACGAGATGGTCAAAGATCTGAGGATCCTCTGCCATATCTAGAAATTCTTGCTCTTCTGCCGGAGTAATTTTTGTCAGTTCATCTTCTTTGCTGATTGATTGGACATAGTTCACATCAACCCAATTATCGAATGTAAGCACCTGACCTCTTTTCTTCAGTTTTGTCTCTCTGGACCTGATCACACCTGTCAAGGTGACTCTGTCCCCCGGGCGAACAGCATTTACTAGATCATAAACCAGGCGACAGGGAATGGCTTTGGGAGAAGATCCCGGTGGGAGATCCTCGGGTTTTTCCTGTAATGTGATGAATTGCCAGTCAATCATATCATCTTTGTTTGTTGGGAGAGGATTGAATTTCTTTGAGTCACAATCAAAATCACTGCATCGGGTGGGAGTTTGATATTGGCCCCATGTCAACTCCAAACGTAGCATATGTCCATTCTCACACTGAAATTCTGCATATTCAAGAATAGATTTTATCTCGGTAGTTCTGATAATTATGCCTTCCAGCTCAAATATATCATCTACATCCTTGCTACGTATATCACGGATTTTGATACCATTTGGCAGAT
The DNA here is from genome assembly GCA_016839545.1 of Candidatus Kariarchaeota archaeon. Taxonomy (GTDB): domain Archaea; phylum Asgardarchaeota; class Heimdallarchaeia; order Heimdallarchaeales; family Kariarchaeaceae; genus Kariarchaeum. The sequence continues at coordinate 1,756 of JAEOUB010000357.1, forward strand.
TTCTGAACCTGACAAAGAATTTCTCCTTGCGATTCGTTCTGAAATATTCAGGATTCTCTCTCTCTACAAAAAGTCTCAGTGCTTCGTTTCCATTGGCAACCACGACTGCTGGTTCATCAATGATCTTGTTGGACAGATCAGCCTCGGTCAAGTTGTCCATCAAAATCAGGTCAGGATAATCGATGACCAGTGAGAATTGACCATCCCGGATCATGCGATTGATACGGTCAACATATTTGAAATCGCCATCGATGTTTCTTCCTTCCAAAAACAGCCTGTCAAAGGCGTCAAGATATTCAGGTACAAATTCTTCTATTGACATATTATCTCCCCATTAGTTTTCAGAGTTGGTGAGTTTCTTCCACTCTTTTATCAGCTCAATATACCTGATTATCATCCATTTTGTCTCTCCGGTATACATCATATCAAGCCCTTCCTGGTCAAACGGAAACTTGGAGACTATCTCTCTTGCCTTTCTCCTTAGGAGCGTCTCGAGATAACTTTCCAACCGATTTAATCTGATTATCTCAGGATCGGTATTGTGTTTCGACAGACTTTCTATCTCCTTTCTTACCCATCTGTAATAACTGCTTGTGAATAATCGACTACTTTTTCCTTGGATAAAATCATTCAGCTCATCGATAAAATTGCGAGGATTCGACTCATGGATCTTCTCTGGAACTACAATCACTCCTTTCTCATCCAAGATCTCAATGACCCAAAGTGGTAATCTTTTGCCAACCTGCAATGTTTCAGGCAGTTTCAAACTGAAATTCAAGATCTGACGTGATTTTCCATCTTTCCCTATCTTGATTTGTCCCGGTTTGCTATCTTGGTCTCTCTTTTCTAGATAATCCTCTAATCCGTCAAAATGTATCAGTTCGATGGTTTCACTTTCAGACTGCTCGACGGCATAACAGCAACTGATCTCAGCCAATATCTCATCCTCGATATTGATGGTAGAACTATCTAATGCATCAAATTTAGGTTGTTTGCCGTATCCTCGTTCAACTAAGATCTTTCCCAACCACTGTGGCACAATCTGGATATTTCTAGACCTTTCCTGAGGGGATGTATCTTCTCCATCCACAAAATATGAGGGTATCGTTATCCTGTCATCTGTGAATTTCAATTCGATCTGTTGCGATGGAGAACCATACTCTATGTCAATGGTCATTCCTGGATTGAGTTCAATCTCCATTAACATAGGTCTGTACTCCACAGTCGACTCGACGAGATGCCCCTCTCTGTCTCGACTTGATTGTGACATTATCTCAAGCTGTATTTCCCTTCCTATTCGTCGTTTCCAGACCGTGTAAATCTCATTGATTCGGTTAAGCAACCAGCGTTCCTCTGCAGGTAAATCACGGATCGCTTGATTGTCTTCAATATCCTGGTAGCTAAACATCGTGACTATTTTTCTTGCCCTTTTCTCTATTATGGCATTGTAGTAGTCATAGAGTGATCTGTATCGCATTGCATTCTGACGATTGGAATTATTACGCAGAATTTTTAGTTCTTTTTTAACCCGAGAATACAGGTTCTTGTCGATCTTACTCAACTTACCCTGATTTTCACGGGAATTGATAATGTCAAGTTCCTCCAGAAGTGTGGAATCATCAATGGGTATACTCACCAACTCTTGCTGTTCTAGGATCTCTGCAACCCAAAGGGGAACCAAAGTCCGATTGTTCTTGACCAGAATTAGATGCATCCCTTCGAAACGTATAGCATTCTCTCCACTTCTGTCCACCAGAGCCATCACCTCGATGTTCTCCTCATAAAACTCGTACTCCGCTCTTTTCAAATCATCAACGAGTGTGGACATCATTCGTCACCCTGTACTGTGATAGATAAAACTAGTTTTTAAGATGACAAGGAGTGTATTCAAAGTGAACCGATATCATCAGGTCAAGAAATTATTATGATTTTCATCGTGAATCCTTCATTTCATGAGACTCAACTAGGGTTTGGGCAATAATTTTTTAGTCGATTTCATTCTAGATGCGATATGCCCAAAGATACAAAGTACATTTTCGTGCTAGGAAGTGTTCTCTCGGGTCTCGGAAAGGGAATTGTTACATCTGCCATCGGAAAAGCCTTCCAGGTACGAAACAAAGAGATAGCCATTCTCAAAATTGATCCATATCTGAATATTGATGCAGGGACAATGAGTCCGTTTGAGCATGGAGAGGTCTTTGTGACAGATGATGGTGGAGAACTAGACGAGGATTTTGGGCATTATGAGCGTTTTCTTGGAAAACCAATGAGCAGAACGCAGAATATTACCTCAGGTCAGATCTATTACAGTGTTATAGAGAAGGAACGCAGAGGAGAATATCTGGGCAAAACAGTCCAAGTCGTTCCGCATATCATTGATGAGATCTTACTAAGGATTGAGGGCATTGTGAATGAAGCACAACCTGAGATTATGATCATAGAGGTTGGTGGGACAATCGGTGATATAGAATCTCAACATTTCCTTGAAGCCATTAGACAACTGCATCGCGATAAACCGGAGGAGGACTCACTCATCGTTTTGGTTACATATGTCCCATTCCCAGAGCATCTGGAAGAACACAAGACAAAACCAACTCAGCACGCAGTAAGAGAGCTACGTGCGTTGGGTATTGCACCAAATGTGATAATCACAAGAAGCTCCGTGGCTCTTGACCCGAAAACTCTCAAGAAAATTGCATTTTTCTGTGATGTCCATGAAAATTCTGTGCTGGATCTTCCTGATGTGCCATCTGTTTTCGAGGTTCCCCAACTCCTGGATCAACAGGGTCTGATGAATATCATGATTAAATATCTACAGTTGGATTTAGGGATGCCAAATTGGACTGAGATTGAGAATTTAACAGAACGACTCGGAAATTTGAAGGGCAAACTTGTAATAGGGGTACCAGGAAAATATACCGACCTTACAGACTCCTATATCTCAGTGAACGAAGCCCTGAAGCATGCAGCATGGAAGCACTCATGGGACATTGAACTGAAACATTATCCCACAGAGGAATTTGAAGAAGATGTTGAATCATTAAAACAACTGGACGAGGTTGATGGAATTCTCGTACCAGGGGGGTTTGGAGACAGAGGTACTCAGGGTAAGATATTGGCAATTCAATACGCCCGTGAGAATAAAATACCTTTTCTGGGTATCTGTCTTGGATTTCAACTGGCAGTAGTTGAGTATGCAAGAAATGTGAAGGGCTTAGAAGGAGCACACTCAACGGAGATGGATCCAGAACCACCCCATCCTGTGGTTGACCTGCAAGAGAGTCAGAAGGGAATAGATGATAAGGGTGGGACTATGAGATTGGGAAGTTATCCCATCGATATCAAGGAAGGTACCATGATCCATGGACTCTATGGTGAGAGTAAGATCCATGAAC
>JAEOUB010000358.1 GCA_016839545.1 Candidatus Kariarchaeota archaeon
ATGAATTGGATTGGAAAATTCTACTGACTTATGACAGTAAACAATTCCGCTCATATAACGCAATCTCAAAAATTGTGGGTGTGCATCATTCCACTGTCTCAGATCGAATAGAGAGTATGAAGTCTAGAAAGATCCTGAGAAGTGATACCAATGAACCCGATGTCAGGATTCATCGTGATACGGGCGAATTCTATTATGTGGACAGAAAAAAGACTGAGGTCATTGGTACCTACTCACCGGCCAGTATTGGCCTAACCCGTGTCAATGCCATCTTTCATCGTTTTCAGTCATTGAATGACCTGAACCTGATGATCCGTTTTGTACGGGATCATAATTACACTCACTACTATGCCCCACTGTATGGCAAAGGAGTCAGTTTATTTGTTCAGTTTGACATTCCTCCCAATTCATTGCAGCACCATCTCCAAGCTTTTGGAGACTTGCAACGTGAGATAATTGATTTTGAATCCTTCTCCATCTATCCAGATCTCTTTGAGGCGAGATCAGAATCAGATCTTGAGGCTCAAATCAACACTCAGCATGCTCTGAGTACTGACACAAATTATATTGCCAGTATGTGGGACTCATTTCTTGAAAATGACTCGATGACAGTGACCCAGCCATTGCAGACTCAGGAATTTGACAACCTTGATGCTGAGTTAATACGGGAGATCACTATCAATGCAAAGGTAAATCTTACAAATCTGACAGAGTACTACAAAAGAGACAAATCCACTCTGTCACGCCGGATAAAAAAGATCAAAAATCATTTTGTAGATCGGGCGCTTCTTGTCTATGACTACCAGTCCGACAGACTACATGGTTTTCAGAATAACCATATCATCACGGGAAGGTTTACACCTGGTAGTGATTTGACCACAGAGACATTCAGCAAATTCATTAACAGCGACGTGATCCTTCCGTTTCATTCATTCACGGTGGTCAATGACGATAGGTTCCTCCTCTATATTCGAAGCAGTGTAGGCGCGACAGCCAACCTCATGCAATTCCTCCTCGACAAGACTGAAATTTCAGATCTGAACCAGGGCCAGTACTATCTCTCACAGGCAATTACCTATCCCTATTGGTACGGCAATTACGATGAGAATGAGGGGTATAACGACTCAAAGGAATACATCCGAGATGAACCAATTCGCAATATCAGTGAGTCAGTTTAGTCGACCTTTGATGTATTTTGATATGTTTAAATAGGCTGGTATCCATATTACATTTGGAGAATCCATGAGGGATCACTTTCCAATCTATCTACTGTATCTTCATTAAGTGTACTCATCAATTATACACAACATTAGGTGATGCTGGTTCCCAGGATAAGCTCCGTTTTAGAGGTGTAACAAATGAAAGGTGAATACGTTCCATCAAGCACAGCTCTCACACACAAGTGAAGTAAACGAGGATCTTCTTGATCTGGTACGAACTGCGGTAAGCTCACAAAAACTGACGACTATTGCCTCACAGTTCCACGGCATCGCCGTCAAACTCTCATACCTGCAGAGACTCAATGTTCACGTTCGTGAGATATTGGCTTCCACCTCCCACCATGTCGTCATCGATGCAGAGTCACAGAGGTTGGACAACTGGCTGATATCTCAAATCAACTCCGGAGATATACTTGAGAGTGATCTTGCTCGATTGTCTCTCACGTTGCAGATCAAGAGAGAAGATGCGAGGAGTCAGTATCTGAGGTTGAAAAGTCTGATTAACCGGGGATTGACACTCGTCATTGTAGCGGGTCATCAGGCTTACCTGGAGCATGCGGAACTATCAAATGAGAAGCTCACAGACAGATTTGCCCAGTTCATTGAGCTGGATGGAGTGATCCTGGTAGGCTGCTCAGATAAGATGGCAACTCGACTCAAGGCAAAAGGTGTAGATATCTCTGCCAAACTCTTTGAATTGCAGGGTTACCAGAAAAATAGTGGTTCCTTTCTGTGGACCTACTATGCCGGTAACACCATGAGCGAGGAGGCTATCTCCTACCTCCAGCGACGTGATTCAAACGGTGATGGCTATATTTGTATGAACTCCACAGACCTCTACAAGATCGCCAAGAAACACCGGATGTTTGTCTTCATAGATGCAGTTACAGGGTCGCAATATATGGAAAGAATTCAGGCATTTGAGAGCATAAAGAACGATACGTCAAATTGACTGCAAACTTAGTTAGCCTCTTCGCGACATCTTATTATTCTATTTCTCCTACTTTGGATTACCGAGGATTTAGACGTGTTACGGGAGGCTAGTTACTATTGTGGGCTCTGTAAACAGCATCGTTACATAGTAATGGATCCTGAAGATCACAAGAATCGGATTACACGCAGTGCAAATGGGCTGGGCCAAGTTTCTGACATTCACTTCTGTAGTATGGGTCACCTTTCGATCAATAACCTGCATATCGATCAGCACTGGGCTGTGAGGTCATTCTCACTGATGGAACTTCCTGAAGCTGTAGCTGAGGTTAAAGTCAGTCGGGGGATCCCAATGCCCACACAGAAAGCGACGAGTAACCTGTACCGGATCACCAGCATGCTCGATGATGAGGAGGGCTACCGGTTAATATTGACAGACAGTAAGCTGAATATTACTATCAACGTGGGAGAGGTGTTACTCGATGAGGTCGAGGTTGCCTCATTTGCTTCCTTTGGAGGGCAGGTAAAACTCAGGTATTTTGAATCTGATATCAAATTGCGTGGCTACCATGAAATGTGGTTCACTGAATTTGTTAATGCCTTGGAAGAATTGCCTCCGACAAGACTAGGGCTGTTTGTAGAAGCTCTGCGGTTCCTCTGGAATGTCAAACAGAAACCGACTGAATTCGAGGTCGAGCAGCTGAGGACTCTGCTATCTTCACACAATACCACGTTCATGGTTCAGAGGCATAATTACAAGGTATTGAGGAATATTACCAATAAATATGGAGCTGAGCTGAGAGAACCGATTGATAAACTACTCAGGGCAATCAAGGAGAACAGAGATATGACTCTGCAAGATATTCAGGTGGTTTTGCAGGAAGAACTTGCTTTCCTTATTTATCTAGCTATCATCCTCGAGCAGGGTGGAGCATTGAAGATCCATCGTTCAGTTTAATTGTGTATTGAGATGGCAACACTTCAAGATTTTGTGGAGTCGTTTCGACGGCTCAATCCTGGACTTGAGAACTTCCGGATTGATATCAAAGATGAAAACATCACCATTCTGTGTCCTCAGAATATAGTGGATGCCATACCTCCCCGGATCGTAGAACATACCACGTCACTTACGGTACATGCTCAGAGTCAACAGATCAGGTTGGATCTGAGGCAATGGCGTCTGCGTCAACTGGGGATTGTCTCCAGCAGCTCTGTAGCAACTTTGAGTGTGGAATGCCCTCCAGGTATTGATACCCTGTCCTTGGCAGTGAGAGTTGAAGATTCTCTTGTTATCACTGGAATTGGAGAGCTTGAAGATCTATTTATTGGCTATCATCACCTTGAGATGTTCCCGTTGCCTGAAAACCTCTCCAAGATTTCTGTATGGATTTCCAACGAGGACCCCCAGATCATCAACCTTGATAGGTGCACAGTCAAGTCAGTGGAGGTCATTGGCAATGTTGACAGACAAGCAGAAGCCATCCCCCGAACTCTGGTTCCTTCAAAGTTTGTAGAGTCACTGAGTATCAATCGAGTCCAATTGGATACTCTTGACCTCACAGGGTGTAATCCCTTGGAAGAGTTACACCTCGTTCAGGTCAACGGGAAAAATCATCAAGGTTTCAGGTTGACTTTGCCTGACTATCTTCCTCGACTGAAGTCATTTACATCTTCACGAGTCCTCTTCGAGAAACCATTTCTCATGTTCTCGGGTCGACAGTTTCCCTCTCTGGAGACTCTTGTACTGTCAGAAGATATGAATTCCAAGGTTATAGTCCGTGGCATCAATTCACTCAAGACGTTGAAAAACACCACCGAACGACATCTCGTGGGATTCACTTCCGCACTGTTTCTATGCAATCTACCCTCGCTATCATCTGTTACCACTGACCACCAGGTCATCCAGAAAGTCTGGAATTGCCCTGTTGTGTCAGAATTTGGCAACTCTATTGATATATTGACTGAGGAACCAGAATTTGAGACTGATACGTTTTAATTCAACTGTTGGAGCTTTTCTTCAAGTTCTTCAATCTTGGGAAGTATCTCAGATGCCTCGAGATCGTACTCCTTCTGAGCATAATCAATCAGCTCTGATTGTTCCTCGAATTGAAAATCCAGCTGTTCAAGTGAGGCATTCAGCCGGGTTAAGTCCTCTCTGAGCTTCTCCTCAACAGGTGGGATCTCTGTCTCCCCGCGTTTCAATCTCATCTCTTGGAGTCGGTTCACTCTATCTCGATAGGTGTTGCGTTGCATCCTCAGGAGTTCAAGACGTGAGTCAATCTTCTCCAGAGCACCCTGGTGAACCTCGATAATCGAGGCCAGTCGCTCGAGTGTGTATTTGTACTGAAGAATGTCTCGTTCTAGACTGTCTCTATCACTCACAAGTACTGCACCACAATGAACTATGATAATTTATTGATCTAATCGTCGGAAAATTCAGGCTTCTTCACCGTGTATGAAAGGAGCAGTGCCACAATCGTGGGGAAGAAAATGCCACCACTGACAATGTGGGCATTCCATGCCAGTTCCATGAATACAGCAAGTATCAGGAAATACAGCGAGTAGAGGATGATCGTGATGGCTCCTGCAAATATCCGGAAGGGACCATCTTGCGTTCTGAAATCATGACGGGCATAGTAGAAATCAGCGAATATACCTGTGATCACGTAGGGAATAATCAGAACGAATGCATAACTCATGAAGGCCAGGTAGGTGGCATTGAGAGTCAGTGCAAAGGTGAAACTTCCCGCGGGAAGTACCCTGTGATAGGCAATGGGAAGCATCAGCGCAAGAATGAAGACGGTCTGCAGGATAATCCCCAGAAGACCAAGGCTGTGGCCGATATCGACATTGCCCTCGGTCACATAAGTCGCCTGCAAGTTGACAATGGGATGGGACCACTGGGTAATCACAGTAAGAGCCGAGAGTACCAGCATGAAGCCAAACATTGCAGGCCAATCTTTTCTGATGGATGGGGCGGCATTACCACGAGCCATGAGAGAGAAGAGTGGGCTGCCTACCAGGAGGAAAAATGCAACCACCAGCAGGAGATGTGTGGCACTGAACGCTGCCTCAAGATCATTCTCAATCCCAAACAGAATGTGCCATACCATGTCGCCAATAACTGCGAGTACAAATGCACCAGCTCCAATGAGACCGGTAAAATAGCCGAGAGGAAGGGCCCTTTTCAATGGAAACCCAATTGCCATATTCTTCACCGCAGTGTAAACGATAAGGGCTACTAGCGACAACCCTCCCGCATATAGGAGGCCGTGTGCGGGTGTGAAGAAGGATTCAAGTTCGGGAGTGTATGTGTGGGTCCATGCATCATAATATGCTCCTGTCAGTAACCAGAATCCAAAGATGGCATACAGCTGTTCAAATCTCGGGGTTGTTACAGGAAATCCTGAGGGAGGAGATAGCTCCTTGCTTGGTTCAGCATCAGAAGTTGCCACGACCATACACAATCATTGGTGTGGCAGTATTAAATTTGTATTGACGGGACATTTCAAAAAGCTGAGATTGAGAATTTCAGTCAAGGGCTGATTTCATGAGACTTATGGGACTGGCTTGCAGATAGATAAAATGCTTCTGGGGGTAGGTCTGATCATTGACCTCCTCAGGACGGATATCCTTGTTTTCCTGGGCTATTGAAAATATAGTATCCACGAGATTATCATAGACCGACTCTAATCGTCGCTTTTGCTCGGGGTTAGCTACAATGAGGTTCGTAAGAAACAGGGTGGAATCATGAAAGTCAGAATCATTGACCTGTTCGAGATATGCGGCATTGAAGACGGCAATATTCTTGAGCATGGTACCGAATGTCCTCATGACCATGGCAATTTGTTGAGCATTCACAGAAGAAGAGGGAACAGCTCTTTCTCTTGCATTAGTAAGATCAAATATTGAGGCAGATAGGGGAGTCAATCTGTAATATTTCCCGGATTTTGTGATAGAGCCCTGGTCTAACTCAATAAATCCATGCTCTGCCAGCCACTTGATGTGATGGTAAATTGTAGGTTTTGTTTTCTGAGTGAAGGTTGCAATCTGTGTGAGATTGAGGTTGTTGAAATAGTAGAGAGACATGATGATGGACAGTTTGGACTCTTCCGTGAGTGTGGCAAGAATTTCTGGACTAAGGTCAGGAGATGAGGTTTCCGACATGCTTACCCCTGATGGTTCACAAAAATTTATAAAGGTTTACAACATATTATCATATAATGTTATTAGAATGATATATATTGTTAGATCATTTTATTTGTTGAATAGTTGAGTAAAATGAACTGCAAATATTTCAATCTCCAACATGTGATTACCATGATTTCCGTACATACACCACCTATGACAGCCAATGAACAACAGAATACTGCAGAGAGAAAAACAATCAAACCTCTCTTCGGCCTGACCCTTGGCTATGCACTGCTCTCCATCGTAGTGACCACGACCATGGATTTTACCGGGTTTATCCTCTTCAGTGCGCTCCCCCTCATCATTTGGGTCGTCGCCTACCGCTATCATTCAGGGATTTCTTTTCGAGATCTGGGACTGTCCCGTCATGTCAACATGAAATCCCTAGTGATTGGGGTTCTCTATCCCTTGCTAGTGATGGGGTCGCTGATTGCCATCATGATCGGAGTACAGGAGATACAGATCCAGAGGCTCACCGCCCTTGACTGGCCATCATTGGCAGCAGAGATTGCTCTCATCGCAGTCGCCTCTCTTCTCCTGGTTATCATTACAGAGGAGGCGTTCTTCCGGGGTGTTCTCTGGCAAGGACTGTTGCGCAGTGGCGTGAGTCAGTCCAATACACTGCTCCTCTCATCCATTATCTTCAGTGCCTGGCACATCTCTTTAGTAGTCTCGTTCACAGAATTCAGGCTCGAAGGACTGACACGATGGGTCTATTTGATCAATGCTGTGTTTATGGGATTGAACTGGGGTATTTTACGCCGGGGTCAGAAATCAATCTGGGCATCAGCCGTATCACACACAGTATGGAATGCCATGGCCTACACGATCTTCGGCTTCGGCATCACAGTAGCAGCTTTTGATTACAATGCTACTATGTATAATGTTGAAACTGGGATTGTTGGTCTTATGGTCAATATAGTCGCATTTGTGGTCATTTCCCGTACACTCCCGGTTAAAACTGAGATATCACTCATCGAGGTCAAACCCGAGCAGATACCACTTTACTCAGATCATTTTGCAGAGCTTGATGAGTTCCGTGCTATCGTCCTCAGATATGTAGAAACGGGGAGAGGACAGCTCTGGGTTAATAACCCTGATGCTCCTAATCTGCTCATTTATCGGGTCAAAATGATACGCGTAGTGATCAGCCAAGATCCCCTGAAGGTAGACAGAATCGATGAGATTGCAAGACTCCTTACCGGAAATGGGATACTGATTGCCAACAATCAGTCCACGTACGAAGTGCTCAGATCAGCCATGAGTGGTCGAATCATAGCACGTCCCGGTGAGAGAACTATCTTCACCCCTGTCGAGAATGATATCATTCAGTCAGTTACAATCCCCGGCTATACGCTTAGAATCCTTCAACCTCATGATCTGGAAGAGCTAAAAAAATTCAAGAGCTACTTCAACATGGTCGACAGTCTTGAGGAGATGATAGACACAGGATTGCTCTATGGATCTTTTGATGGTGACAATCTTGCTGGAGTGATCGGTCCAGCCCACGTACCATTCAATGGTCAGTTCGAGGTTCAGCTTGTTGTATCAAAGGAACACAGGCGAAAGGGACTGGCTACCTGGCTATCCACAACTTTGCTCAGCGATTCCATACAACAGGGTCTTCACCCCATCTGGGATGCAGACAATGAGAAGAGTGCCGGCATGTGTCGTAATCTGGGGTTCACTGAGCGAAAGAAGTATGAACTCCTCTTTGTCACCAATGTTTGGCTGAAGCTCATCTTCATGG
>JAEOUB010000037.1 GCA_016839545.1 Candidatus Kariarchaeota archaeon
GAAATTCAAGTTCTTTCCTCGTGTACACATGACCAATCGGATTGGTAGGATTGCAAATAGCGATCATCTTGAATTCACCTTCAGCCAATGTTTTCTGGATATGGTCTTCGTTTATTCCATCTGAATCAATATTGGACCAGACTAGCTCATTCCGGTTTAGAGTTGCATGTCTATGAATTGGGTCATAGAGTGGTCCCAAGACCAGAATCTTACCCTCTTTCTGAGAAATCCATTGCATAGCAATACTAATTCCCATCATAGTTCCTTCAATGACCTGGATTTGGTCTAATTCAGGTTTGTATTCAAAACCTGAGAAATACTGCATGATTGCATCTAATGTTGGTCTCAATCCCTGCTGGGCTTGATAGAAACTGAACTCTTCCCGAAGTCCCTCACGAAGAAATTCAAGAACTCCTGGTGGACCGTGAAAATCAACATCTGCAACACCAAGAGAAATACCATCGTCAGGAATGAGCTCATGCCATTTTACAGGACATACCTTCCTCAGTTCAGAAACAGAAAGAGCCTCCATAATTCACATTTCTGCAATTTGTACTAATAGTTTCTCTTAATTTTATACGTCTGAGAGATATTATCGGGGTATTATCTTTCTTTATATGTCACCATCACAATCGAAAGCCATGGAATCGCTTGAATCCCCTAACTACTTTGATTATGACATGAAGCAAGACTTTCATGTTGCATTTGCCAAGAGAGAAGCTACTCGAATTGTGAAACACATTGAGCATCACAAAAAAGTGACCTTACTTGAAAGGCATGTATCCAACAAATACACAAAAGCTATCGTTGGTTCTTAGGACAAGAAATCCTTAATCTCTTCATCACTGATCAGTCGACCGAGACCTTTGGCATGTTCAAGTAAAAGCTTGGCTCTGTTATCATCTGAGTCAACTCCCAATTCCTGGAGTTTGTACTTCACATTACTCATTCCACTAAGAGGGCCAATATCTATTTTCTGCCTCAATCCATAATCAGCAGCTGGAACTCCTGAATAGACTGTGTCTGCCCATTTGTAACCATGTTGCTGTGCCTTGATTATTGCAGATGCATGTACACCAGTGGCTGTCCTGAATGCGTCATTTCCAACCACCGGATAATTTAGTGGTATTGGGATCTCAACCAGATCTGAGACAAGTTTGGAGTATTCTCCCAGAGCTGAAAGATCTCTATCTTTATACCCCTCAAATCCCATTAATTTAAGATTAACAAGCAGTTGATCCATTGGTGTGTTTCCACATCGCTCACCAATACCTATTCCAGTTCCATGGATCCTGTCAGCTCCCGCATCTATTGCCGCAAATGCATTTGCTAAGCTTAATCCTCTGTCTCGATGTCCGTGCCAGTCTACTCTGATATTATCATGCCCCTCATCATGGAGAAATTGCTTAACATATCTTACCAGGTTGTATGTCCCCTCTGGTGTGGCATGTCCCACAGTATCACTCAGACAGATTGCATGAGCTCCCTCGTCTACTGCTGCAAGGTAAAGTCTTTTGATATCTTCAGGTTTTGCTCGTGTAGTATCCTCAGTGACGAAAAACATTGGTACATCATTGTCAACACACAGTTTGGTTGCAGATCTAGCCAGTTGTTCTAGTTTATCCATATTCCAATTTTCTACAAACATTCTAACGGGACTCGAACCGAGGAACCCAGCCACTTCAATTGGGACACCTGTTTTGTGCGAAATATCGATGATGGGTTCAATATCGGCTGCAACGGTCCTAGCTGCACAATTGGGTTTGAGATTCATTTTCTCATCTCGGATCAATTCTGTAATAGCGGTAACGTCATCATACATCTTCTTAGATGCTCCAGGAAAACCGATGTCTGCCCCATCTATTCCTAGCTGCTCCATTAATCGAACAAGACGAAGTTTACCTTCTCTCGGTGGATCCACTGTAGATGGCGATTGAAGTCCATCTCTAAGGCTTTCATCATCAAGTTGGACTTTCTTTGAAAGGTCCCTTTTTTTCTCACCTAAAACGTTCCAATCATAAATCAGATTTTCACTGTCAAACGCCATAAGTTAGAAAGAATACCTCAATACATTAATTTTGAGTCGGTAGCGAATTGATATCCCAACACAAATCCTCAAATCTTCGCATCTTACTGTAAATTCTTTAGTATATGCTCAGTTTACGTATTTACATTGGGTAACTCACAAATCATAGAGTCAGACGATGCGGAATACGTCTGTCTTCTTATACATCCTTCAAAACCTCTCATATTTGTTGGTACTTCAACTGGTGCTGTAGAGGTGTGGGATATCCAAAATAAGGAAAAAAAGGCTGAGCTAAGATATCTGATAGTTAACAGATTCGGAGAGCAATTACCCGTTGAAGACCCTGTGGTAAGTCTCTCCGCTTCATCTTCTTTCCAATATGTTTACGCTTTCATGGGCAATCATGCCTATTGTATTGATACAGAGCTCCTTGTAATAATCGAAAAAGTACCCATATCCGAGGAGGTGATTTCAGGTAACATTGGTCCATCGAGTGGGGAAATTGGTGTCGTTACCAGGCAAGGATACATTTCAAGATGGGCCGCACAATTTGTAGTAAGAATTGGTCATATCATTCTCCCTTATACTCTTCAAAGAGCCTATTTGATCCATGATTGGAGGGAAGAGAGGGTTATAATTGTCTTGGAAGACGGGAAGTTGATTGTAGCAAATTTGGAGGGGGAACCTTATACTGTGACCCTTTCCTTTCCTGAGTCATCAATCTTGGTTTCAGGTATAGTCTATGACCGCAATACGGTCTCCTCCGCGAAAATTGTTTCGAGTGGCTCCATTGAGATCATGTCCGGGGATGATCTCAGTTCTGGCCTCCGAAATGATATTCTGGTAGAAGGGAAAACAGAAGCCGAAAATAAAGTACGGAACTTCGTAGCCGCATCCGATACATCCGAACCTCGAAGAGAGTATATCCAAGATATCAGATTTGGGAGAGAAAGTCGTGATAGGTATGATGCAGAACTTGAGCAGCTCTCTGACAGTTATTCTCATTCTGTGTCTTCCGTCGAAGGTGATTCGAAGACCTTGCATTATGCTTTACTTGATACTAATTCAGAAAATATTCATACAAAAACCGCTGCACAATCTCTGATAGAGAAAATTTCTGCAAGAAATCAAGTGGATCCACGCTACCTGTATTTCAGTTATAAAATCGATGTTGCTCCTGACAGACTGATAGAGACCAGCCGTCACTTTGAATTTGAAGCTTTCAAGCGTAA
>JAEOUB010000359.1 GCA_016839545.1 Candidatus Kariarchaeota archaeon
GAATGACCGAAGAAGGAAAAATTAAAACCATTATTCCGAAAGAGCCGATGTGCGCATCTCCTTTATCCATCCTGGAAGTATCCAAAATGTAACAGGGGGAACCTACTATGATCGACGGATGATCGAGGAGTGGAAGAAGGAGCACACCGTTACAGTTCACGAGATTCCGGGAACATTCCCCATGGTTGACAGTACTGCCCGTTCTGGAGTGAAGAGAATTCTTGCCGGTCTGGAAGATATCGTGGTGGTCGATGGGCTGGCATTACCCCTGCTGGAACCGTATCTGCCACTTTCACGAATCGTGGTGGTTATTTACCACAATCCTCTCCACCTTGGAGCTCACTACCCAGATAATGAAAAGGAGTACCTGCTCAAGATGGACATGACCCTTCTTCCCTGGGTGGAGGGTATCATCTGCACCTCATCATATAGCAGGTATCACCTGCACAAATTGGATATCACCGTTCCGATGATCGAGGTCAATCCCGGTGTGGATCACCGTGTTGTCGAGAGCAGAACCCCATCCAATACCGTTCTTATTGTGGGTGCCATCACACCTCGAAAGAACCAAGTATGGCTGGTATCCCAACTCTTTCGTGTGTCTATCCCGTTGAGTATTGTGATTGTGGGCCCTCATCCCGATGCGGCTTACCATGAGGAACTGCTGAATCTGACGTCAGATCCCGGTATCCATACCGTTCACATCGCCGGCAAGGTGGAATCGCTGGAACCCTACTATCAATCGGCAGATGTACTGGTACACACTCCCACACATGAGAGCTACGGGATGGTCCTGACTGAGGCGATGAGCTATGGACTGCCGGTGATTGCCACAAATGTGGATGGAATACCTGCGACTCTGGGATTATCCGGTATTCTGATTGAATCAGGTGGTGATGACCAGCTGATCTCTGCCGTGGAACTGATACTCAGCTCGGCAGAGGTCTACGAGGAACTATCATTGAGATCTACTCGCCAGCTGCTGAAAAAGGCAAACTGGTCAGAACAGGCTAATCAGATCTTGAACTTCCTGCAAAAATTATCGGCATAATCTCAGCTCAGCAGAGCCACCAGAAACTTCTCAAATAATTCGGGAGCTCTGAGCTCGGGAACATGTGATTTCTTGATCTGACGGGAAGCGTTTGTTCCTGCCGCTGGATGGTCTCCAATGGTATAGAGTTGGTGATCAAAATCTTCCAGAAGGGAATAATTCGCAAAGCTGACAACAGGATCATCGATATCCCACAAGACTGTCATCTTTCCGGAGAATCCACCAAGTTTGTCAGCATAGGACGCCATAGATCCTGGTGCGATGAATCCTATACCTGCAATATCATCAGGCCGCCTCATCCACTGCCTGATACAGAAGACTGCTCCTGCACTTCTCCCTACAAGAAAGACCTTTCCCACATCTTCTTGCAGTAAAGTATCAATTACCATTGAGATGGCATTATCATTGGCTGCAAGACCACCTCTACCCGTGGACATCCCATGGCCAAAGCGATCAATCAGCACAGGATTGCAATGAGGTGAGATCTGTTCCATGATAGGTTCCCAGAATTTGGTATGCTGACTCTT
This sequence comes from Candidatus Kariarchaeota archaeon, assembly GCA_016839545.1. Classification (GTDB taxonomy): domain Archaea; phylum Asgardarchaeota; class Heimdallarchaeia; order Heimdallarchaeales; family Kariarchaeaceae; genus Kariarchaeum. Next base: position 1,579 of record JAEOUB010000359.1, read on the forward strand.
GGGACTGCCACCATGGAGAAAGAGAACCGTTGGCTTTGATGCATCAATCTCTGAGACCTCGTAGTGGAACTGGCCGGAGTCTGTGTCGACCACAACGGACTTCATAGGTGTAAAGTCGAATATTCACCTCTTAAATCCTGTTATCTCATAATAATCGTGGAGAACGGCAGTTTTACCTATGTCTCTATGCTTTTATGGATCGGCAAATCAGGACGTGTATGACGTCTGAAGTCCCAACTCTGGCAAAAATCCTCAGGATCATCCTGATAGGAACTGCTGGATTCAGCCTCGGAATACGGATTATTCTCGACACCCAGGCTGGAAGATTTCCACTCTACACCTTCCGATACTTCACCTTGCAGTCCAACCTGCTGATCTGGATCTGGACTGTTCTGGCAGTCGTCCTGCAGGGCAAGCCCTCGTACGGTAAGCTGACAGGTAGCCTCAAGACTGCATTGACCGCATACATCACAGTCACCTGGCTGGTGTACATGCTCATTCTCAGCGATGGTACACCACCTGATGGAATTGACTTCTGGACCAACCTGTTTAACCATTACGCTAACCCGATAATTTTTATCGCCGACTTTTTCATAGCAGAGCGTACCCGACTCACGTACAAATGGCTTCTACCATCTCTGTCCTATCCCTATGCCTATCTTACTTTCGCACTGATCTGGGGCAGTTTGACAGATGAGTACCTCTACTTCTTCGTCGATCTTCCCACACTTGGCGTTACTGGCTTGATTATCTGGGTGGCACTGCTCTCGGTTGCCTTCCTTACGTTTGGTCTGATCTACACGGTAATTAACCGCAAATTCCTGACGTCCGAGCCATAAGACTTGCCCAACCCTAAGTATTGATTCTTACACATGCACGTACCCTTAAAGCAACGTCTCAGATAGACAACCTATGAGTTCTGACATTCCACCACTGGCAACCTACCTGCGTGTCTTTGGAGTGTTGGGTGGGACCTTCAGTATTGGTGCCAGGATTGTCATCAGTACATTGAACGGTCAATTTCCCCTGATCTCGTTCCGGGCATATACATTGCAATCAAATTTTCTCATCTGGCTGTGGTGTCTTCTGGCACTGCTGTGGGCGGGTACTCCCCGGTATGATCGCCTGACTGGTAATCTCAAAACTGCACTGACAGCCTATATCACCATCACCTTCCTGGTCTTCTGGATCCTCCTGGAACCTATCTACGACCCCACAGGTATTGACTGGTGGACGAGTCTGTTCAATCACTACCTGCTGTGTTGGGCGTATATTTTGGATTGGGTCATAGCAGAACGCACCCGACTCACCTACAAATGGCTCATCCCATCTCTTATCTATCCCTACCTCTACCTGGCATTTGCGTTGATCTACGGACAGATCACAGGGATCTACATCTATTTCTTTGTTGATCTTCCCACACTGGGAGTGGCTGGTCTGATCACCTGGGTTGCCATCTTGACTGTTCTGTTTCTCTTGGTGGGGTGTCTCTACACCTATGTCAACAGGAATGTTCTGACTGAGAGGGCAGAGCAGTAGTTTTCGCCATCAGGGTCGTCTCTCGATTGTATCTCGATCGTATCTCGATTGTATCCCGTTTTATGATCCACAATATGATCTGCGTATGATCTGCGGAGAGTTGGGGTATATTTTATAAAGAACCTTCCTCGCCTCATTATTTTTAAAATAATGCTTACCAAGATGGTACTCCGTCTGCCTGCGAATCATGTGGCTATTCGTATGACACATTAGACATATTTCCGATTATCGTCCATATCTCGATTTTCTCTTGTGAACTTATAAATCTCGGTAAATCGTCAAAACTGCGTACAGAAGTCTCAGATAAAGTGGGAAACGGAAAAGGTAACAGATGGCCCACCGATCAAAAACCATGATCCCTGGAAAACTCACAAGACCCTTCAATATCCAATCAGGATCTTTGTAGCCTGAAAATAAATAATGTTACCACTATGGGGGTAACGATACACAACAATTTAAATAGAACTCAGGTGCATGTAATGTATAGGAGTTGTAAATACAAATATGTCAAAAAATGAATACCGCGCCACCAAAACTTCAGGCAAGTTTTTGAGTTGGGTCGGACGCTACATGTTTTTGTTCCTCGTCGTCTCACTGATCCTGACGGCAGTCACCATAGCCAATGCTGATCCGTCCATCTCTGAGTACAGGGGCAACGGTGAGGTGCAATCCTACCAGTTCACCCTCACTGAGACCTCACAGGTCCAGTTTTTCATCGGTTTTGACACCAGTCGTGACTCTACCTTTGTCGTTCTTCAGGTTGATGACAGTGTCAATGCTACCTCTCCACGCACTGAATTCATATCAGTGGCAGTCGAGGATTTCTACAGTCAAAACCTGGAACTGCCCGCTGGTGTCTACAATATCGAGGTACAGACCGGTGAAGGAGTCTCCTACTGGATGGGATATGCCAAACTTAACATTGGTCTCATCCTGGTCACTGTGGTCCTCTGGGTAATATTCACATTGCTGGCCACCATATTCTTCACAGTACTGCCATTCTGGTTGATGATTGCCCTCATAGAGTTACTGACATCAGCCTCCAGATCACCTGACCGTGGTCCCATGCAGCAGACTGTTGCTCAGCCTGCACCCCAGGCTGCACCCCCAACAAGGGCGGTACAGGAGCCCCCACGTGGTCATACCCGTGCAAAATTTGCAGAGAATACCCAGTTTGAGAAACTCACCCGCAATGACTGGATAATGCTAGGGCTGGCCGTCATGTTCTTCGTTGGCTACATCAGCAATCCCTTCGACAATGGGTTCTCTCTCTTCCTGGCCATTGCCTTAGGTGGTAGTGCCTACTACAATTATACTGAGCGTGAGAAGATTAAAACACGGCTCACCCTCCTACTCGAGGCATACCCCCGGGCAACCATTGCCTTCATGGCAGAACAGCTGGACAAGAAAGAGGACTATCTCGTCGATGTCCTGCGTATCATGATCCTTGACGAGGGTGCCCCCATTCGACTGGATCTGGTCAACCGCACTGTTGCTCGAGTTGGTTCCACCGGTGAGCCTATCAGGACAGAGCAGGCCAGAGGACCCATAGTACAGGCATCTGCCCCTGCTGCTGGAGACAGTGTTGTGGTAACCCCAGAACCTGTTCAGGAACCTGTTGCAGAACCCACACCTGCCCCAACCTATGACGACGATACCGAGATTGTTGAGGGAGAGGCTGGGAGTGTCCGCCAACCCTGGGCATACTGTCAAGCCTGTGGTGAGGGTCTCAAAAAGAAAGTCAAATACTGCTACACATGCGGCGCAAGACAATACGACTCCTAAAGCCATATACGCACAATCAATATTACACGGAATAGAAACTCAGAACTCAACAACTCAAAATACAACCAACAATCTTCATTTCTAGTAGATCTGCTCGCTAATTCCTCTCGAAGTTCCCCTTTATATGTGTCGGATTATAACTTCTCTCTATGTTAGACTTACAGTATCTCATCATCTATCAGAATGATGGTACACCGATTTATAGCAGATGTTTTGGTAATCTCTGCAAGCTTGCCATGCGAGATGACGTGCTCTTTGCAGCCTTTCTATCCTCGGTCACCACCTTTGCATCCTTCAATGCCGATATGTCAGACCTTGAGCTTGACGGCGTCCCTGTCCAGGTAGAATATCCTGAGGGTGGAGATATGATCAATCTGGTCATGGAAGACTTGAGATTGGTGTTCTTCTACAACCAGACTGAGAATTTCACTGTTGCAGCAGGGTTCAATCTCGATCAGTATGAGAACTCCAATGCCCGCGAGTCTGCCCGGTTCTTCTTCAATGAGGTAAATCAATTTGTCCTCGGCTATGAGGATACAGACTGGCGATTCGTCGATCAGGCAACCCTGATCAGGTTTGAGCAGGATCTCCTCCAAAGTATTGTCCATAAGTTCTTTGAGGAGCACAACACCAAGTCCAAATGTCCCTTTGGAGATAACTGCCCCATCCGATTGGCACTCTATGAGTCCAAAGAAACCTCACTTGTTGAACGGATCAGGGCCAAGGTCAAGGAATATCGTTCTATGAATATGATGAAGAAAATGAAGCGAATGATGTTTGGAGCACC
>JAEOUB010000003.1 GCA_016839545.1 Candidatus Kariarchaeota archaeon
AAACCTCTCCTCGATGGGCGTTGCTGGTGGGTCTGAAACACAAACTCCAGGTTCAGTACGATGGAGTCTTTGTGAATGACTCACCCATCCGTTGGATGGCACGAAATAATAGCAAACCAGATCGACCCAACATGGAAAGCTGGGTGGTACATGCTTCCCGAGAGTGGAGTGCCAGAAATGTCAATGAAGATCGTGAATGGGTAAATACCAAGCTCTTTGAGGAATTTTTGAAAATTACTGGTTTTGAGGAGATTGAGACCGAATTCAAGCAGGTTCACCTGTGGCGATATGCAATTGTCGATCGACCTCTGAATCAGAATTTCATTCTGGACAATAACCGCAACATCGGCTTGACTGGTGATTACTGCATGGGAAATAATATCGAGGCAGCGTATCTCAGCGGTGAGAGCCTTGGTCAGCGATTGAATACTATGAAGATCTAAATCCAATCGTAGTGTTATCTACCGTATCATATCATTAAAATAATCTTTCCCGTATTGATTTTCGTGCAGGTACGTATCCTAGATATCCTTGCAGATCCTGACAAACCTGATGTCTGGCCACTCAAGCTGAAAGTATTCAAATCTGAGATGAGAGAGCGAGAGAATCTACCCCATGAATACGGTTCAACAGGGTTACTCTGCAAGTTCTACTGTCATCGCAATGAGGCATTTCTGGTAAGTGATCCGCTTGGTGAGGATGAAAATCCCCTTGAAAAAGAAGAGCTTGATAAGATTACTAACCTAGAGAAGTGTCATGAGTGTATTAAAGAGGAAGTCATTGATGGTGTACTATACCACGAGGATGGAGGCTCCATGAAATTTTTTGTCGTCGATCGAGAGATTGCAGTGATGTATCCAATGGAACTACGAGATGGTTCAATCGAGCAGAATTTTATCAACAGGTATCCTGCAGAATGCAAAGAGATGGGTATTGAAGCACCATATACTGAATAATTACATAATTGAATACATTAAATACGGCTGGTAAAGCTTAGTTCCCACTCGCCAGTTTTTTCTGTTTCTTTGAGATTGTCAAGGTAGTTTTCCAAGGTGTCCTGGATACCGTCAACATCCTCGGGGCAGACAAACTGGATGGTGAGCTTTTGAATACCGAAGAATGCATCTGCAATGTCAACTTTCTCCTGCATCACTACGTGCTCTGGAAGTTCGTCCTTGACATCTGAAATCATCTTGTCAGTATCATATTTCGGTGAAGGTGTCATTATATCGTATTGGTAAAGAACTCGTCCCATTGTGTTTCCTCCTTTAAGGTCCTTCAAAATTGCATGAAGGACATGTGTAGGTGTTGGAGAGCCTGCGGCACTCAGCACACCTGATGATCATACCACCACACTGTGGGCAGTAGAATTTGCTTGAGCCTGTTTGAGTTGGTGAGACTATCTTATTGCAAGAATAGCAACTGTCCGTCTCAATCTTTGCTGCACTCATTATACGATATTTTGAGTAACCGGTTTTAAACCGATCGAAATTTTACGCGATTTTCAGGCATCTGCTTTGAGGATTAGAAGATTAGAATGCAATTTTCTCAATACTGATAGTCATTTGGTCTACTGTTCCTCCAAAGAACTCAATTGGATGACTAGACCCTTAATCGTTATCCTTTTTATGGTTGAGTTCGAAGATTAGTTATGGTAGAACTATCTCTGAATTTTAATCAACCCACAGGAACTGTGGAAATGACCGAGGCAGCTGCAAAGCGAATCAACGAATTGGTTGAGGCTGAGGGAAGAGAGGGTCAGGCAATTCAGATTAAGGTTATTCCTGGTGGATGTGCTGGTTTTTCCTATCAGTATGGATGGGCAATGGCCAACAGTCCGGGAAACATTGTCGAATTAAATGGAGCCAAGCTTATGGTACAGGACTCTGATCTGCGTTTACTAGCAGGGTCAACTCTTGATTACGTCGTTTCTCTGCAGGGTTCCAAGTTCGAAATTAACAACCCCAATGCATCCTCTGCATGTGGGTGTGGCAAGAGTTTTGCTTAGTAGTTTCGTCCATCTCTCTATATTACCTTATTAATACTAAGAGTACAACAACCAAATGCCTGAGGTGACATTTTATGGGTGAGAAAATTGCTGAACTTGAATCATATCCACAAAATATTCATGATGCCCTGATATCTGCAGGGTACCGTACCTCAAAGTCGATTGCCATTGCAATCCCTCATGATCTTGCAGTAGATACCGGTTTGAGTGAGCAAACCGCAGAGGAGATTATTGCCCGTGCGGTCAGTTCAATCTCATCTCCACCGATGTCTGCCAAGGATTTGCTCTACATTGAACAGAAGAAGGGAAAGGTAACTACCTCCAGCAATTCTCTTGACTCATTGCTTGCTGGTGGACCTTGGGCAGGGGAGATAACAGAGATCTCAGGTGAGTTTGCCACTGGTAAATCTCAGCTCTGCTTTCAGCTCTGTGTGAACGCTCAACTTCCCAAAGACAGAGGAGGTCTTGATGGCAAGGTCTTCTTCGTCGATAGCGAGGGAACATTCTCAGCCACCAGGATAGGTGAGATGGCAATTGCCATGGATCTTGATGTTGAGTCAGTCCTCGAGAATATTTTCGTCACGCGGGTCTTAGACTCGCATCACCAGACACGAGTTGTCCAGAAAATCAATGAGATTGCAGAAGAAGAGAACATCAAGCTGGTCATTATCGACTCTATTGCAGCCCATTTCAGATCTGATTACATAGGTAAAGATAGAATTGCAGAACGTCAGCAGAGGATCATGCAGCATGCCTCTTCTCTGACCAACCTGGCGTACGTCCATGATATCGCGGTCGTGGTGACAAATCAGATGGTAGCAAAAGTCGATGAACTCAGTGGTGCCTCTCAGAAAGCTCCTGCACTGGGAGAGAGCTGGTCACACCGACCTCAAACTCGTATTGTCCTGAGAAAATCTCCAGGGATGGCACGTATTGCACGTCTGACTGACTCTCCTAGACGACCTGAAAGTGAGGAGGTATTCTACATCACTGATGGTGGAATTAGGGATAATCCCCGTAACTGAAACTAGATTTCCACACTGCTGTCATCAGCTAGCATTTTCTGAAAAATAAGATTTTCAAGTTTCACAGATCTAGCAAGTGCACTCTCAAGAAATTTTTAAAAGCTAATACCTATTGGGTCATATGGAAGGTCCAGAAGGTGATTTTATTTCACAGCTGGACAGGATCCTTGATAGCAATCCTTCATTTTGGACTGTTA
>JAEOUB010000360.1 GCA_016839545.1 Candidatus Kariarchaeota archaeon
CACAAGGTAATCATCTAGACTTATTTAAGATTCCTCGCTTGAATTTTCTAAGAATCTAGATATGCATCTTGTTGTAGACCACTGTGGGAGGAGCATGTCCCTCTATCATTTTTGCAACAAACGAGGCTGCCTTCAGAGAATGATCCCGGATGAGATGATCAAAGTATGTCCCATTGGTACTGGTTTCAGTTGTTTCCTGCACTGGCTTGAGAAAAATATTGGAAAGCTTCTCAATTGACCGTATGATGTCATCATCATGGATCTTGTACATAGTTGCAGGACAGTTTGCACGAAGGTCAGAGGTGAAGAAGTAGATCTCAATTTTAGAAATACCACGATCAAGGTTCATACGGGAGTCATGCTTGAAGTGATGACCTAATCGTGTCAGAGCGGTGGTCCTTTTACTCAGCTTGGTCAGGCCAATTTTCTGGATGACGTGATTGTCAATCCACTCGTCAAAGCTGTAGATATAGTATACTCCAAACGTAGGCTGGTAGGTACGATAGATCTGGCGGGTGACCTCCTTGAAATCAGATATTGTAGTCTGGGTATCATCTGACATCGAATACCCGCTGTATCGTTTCTGATCTGAAAATGATATGACCAGGTCAGACAGGAACCGAAGGTAGTACGAGATGGCAATACGCATGGGAAGTCGAAGTTGCTCGTAATTGTGATAATGTGCTGGTAGCGATCCTGAGAGACCTTGAAAGGGGTTGCAGACTTTAAGAAGGGACATGAGTGCCTGCTCGAACTTGTCATGGTCGGTCAGTTGGCTAAAATAGGTCAGCACACCAATGAATGTCACTTTTTATCTTAAACCCGATAAGCTAACAGGTAAACGAAAATATTCCTATCTGTGCTTAAGTGCTCAACTGAACCACCTGTTGAGATGGCGCTCCATCTGCATTCGCAGGTCTATCATCTCAAGATCCGGGATGATTTGCCACAGTCAAGCCTGGCACGGTGTAACTCTCGGAATAGCCAGCACTGGATAAAATACAGAACTGAAACATTTCTAAGGGGAACCAAGTTCAATACACTGACGGGTAAATTTGACACTATTCCAGGTAAACCGTGTAGAAGATGTTTGCAGTTGGCAAATGCGTAGAAATAGATCTAGGAATATTTGTTGAATGCTACAAGAACAATACTTGGAATGGCAATCACAATGATCACGCTGACAAGGATACTGCCAAGTAGACTGCCTTCTTCTTCCTCAGAATGGTGTTCCTCTTCAATAAAGAGCTTGAATATCGCATCCACACAGATTTCCTCAATATCTTCGTCTGCAGTGTTGGTTGCAGTCAGGGACCACAGAACACCAGCTTCCTCACTCACATCAAGGGTTGTCTCGAAGTGATCACCAGTCTCGCTTACTCGGCTGGTATTATCAAGCGTGAAATATTCCCATGAGAAAGTAAAGGAGGATAGTTCTGCGGCTGTGCCATTTACAGTAGCATTGAGTATCTCTGCCTCGAAGTCCAGTTCGAGACTGTCATTTACTTCTGAGATCGTGTAGCTTGAAAGAATAAAGTCTGTTGTCAAGGTTGGACTGTTAGGTGTTAAACAGACCTCATTGTGTTGAGTGATAGTAATACCCTCCTTCTCACCTTCACCCTCTTCTGCAGCAAAGGTAGAAAATGGTGCAAGACACAGGATAAGCAACAACCAAAAGGTGGCATTGCGTAGAAATCTCATTACCCGTGCTTCAGTGGATTACTTATTAAGAATGACGAAAGGGTTCCAATCTCATTCGCATTGTGACAGCAGAACAAATTATCCAAATAACTCAGGCTGTGACCAGTTAGCAAATTCATCCACCCACTCCTTGGCCTTCCCTTCAAAACCAGGCAGATCCTCTTTCATCATCTTTGCAGCAGAGGAATGCAGGGGGTCGTCAGGATTAGGGTTGGATAACAGGAAACGAAGGCTCTCAACAACGTCGACTAAATTGTTAGCGGGGGCCCAATCCTTGCCCAGTATTCCCACACAAACGCGGTCATTGAAAAAGTTGGGATGCCATATCTTGGTTTTGGTACGCACTTCTGGGGGTTTAAAGGGGTACTCACGGGGGACATGGAGCTCGAAAATGAAGACACCACCCTCGTACATGTTGGTACCGATAATGAAGCCTCGCCACTTCGTGACATCTCCATTGATAGGTTCAAAGCTAGGTTGTTCTCTGCGCATCTCGTCGGCCTCTATCGCGAGGCGTGCATAGTAATCGTCTTCAGGCAACATGGCTTAAGTCTCCTTCAGGGGTAAAAGTGTCTACCCCGTATTGACCCAATTGATTTTGATAGGTCTGGGGTAAAAAGGTTGTTGTCCATTGCTACTAGGGTTGACTAGTCTATTCAGTTCCTAAGAAGAGCCAATTTCTAGGAGATGGATTTAAAACCGAAAGTTCACTAAGACCTCCATGGTGCAATCAGGAGAAAGAATTGAGGTCGATGACAACGAATGGATTGAGTTCATACAGACCTCACAGGATACGGATGGCGAGTTATTGGAAATCAGGGTCAGCTACCCTCCTAACTCTGAAAAGCCCCCAAATCATAATCATCCCTATCAGGCAGAGGAATTTGAGGTGGTCCAAGGAACATTCAGAACTGTAATTGGTGGACAGGAGGCAGTATACCAGCAGGGAGAGAAGTTCGAAGTTGAGATTGGAGTCAATCACATCATGCATAATATCGCAGAGAAGAGAGGTGAATTGCTTTGGAAAGTAAAACCTGCGCTGGCAACAGAGGAGCTCTTTGAGGAGTTATGGAGCTTGAATCGTGATGCACGAGAACAGAACAGTAAACCGAGCCTACTCCAGATTGCACCTGTGATGCAACGCCATAATCGTGAATTCAGACTTGCAGTTCCGAATTTTGTTCAGAAAATCCTCTTTGGTGTCCTGGGATCACTCGGCAGGTTGCGTGGCTACTGATCCACGGGTCAAAGGCTGAAAGACTGCCAGAAACAGGATGATTAACAGGAAAGCATTGATCAGGAAGGGTGCCCCGGGTGAGATTTCATCATAGAGCAGACCTCCAAATAGTGGTCCAATAACCCTACCCAAAGAACCCAGGGCAGAGGTGACACCTAGACCACTTCCTTGTTGGTTCATAGGGACCCGGTTAGAGATGGCAGCATTGACAGAGGGATTGAGTAGAGCAGTACCGAAGCTGAGAGGAATAATCACCAATCCCAGTAGGAAGATGCTTGATGCGAATGCCAACAGGCCAAAACCAAGTGCCTGAAGAGTGATTGCCACAATAATCGTACGCTCCTCGCCTATCCTGTTGACTGTGGGCCCAACTGCTGAAGATTGAAAAATAGCTATCAGAACGCCAAGTGCTGCAAAGAAGTAGCCTATATTGGTCTCGTTAATCCGGTTGTCCACGAGGTTGGCAAATAAAGGTAGAATGGTCTCAAAACCGGAGAAAATCAGGGTAGTCAGTGTGAATATCACAAAAAGAAGAGGTATCTGAGGTATCTGTGAGAGATCAAGCAATTGGGTCTTTAATGGAGGGGAAACCACTATCTCACCCTTGATAACTAAGCTCTCAGGAAGACGACGCACTGCCAGCAAAAAGTTGACCAGAGCAAGGAAGGCTGCGAAGAGTGCAGCAGGTGCCTGTGTAGGAAGACCTGGAATAAGAAAAATATCAAGAGATAGCAGGCTGCCGATGGCAGGACCGAAAGTGAACCCAATACCAAAGGCTGCTCCAAGGAGTCCAAATCTCCTGGCTCTGTCCTGAGGAGGGGTGATATCCGCAATATAGGCCCGTGATGTGGGTAAAGTTGCTCCCGTAAATATTCCGGCAATTACCCGTGCAACCAGGTAGAGAGCATAGCTACGTACAATACCGAATAGAGCAAAGCCAAATGAAGAGCCAATAAGACCCACCAGGATAACGGGACGGCGACCTATCCTGTCAGAAAGTCTGCCCCATACTGGAGCGGAGACAAACTGTGCCAGTGAATAGACAGCCAATAGCATTGCCAGGAGAACTCCAGATCTGTCGGGATCTACATCCTGAATAAGAAAAGGGAGGATTGGGATGATAATTCCAAATCCAAGAAGATCAATCAGCACTGCAAGAAAGAGAAGACCAAAACTTCCCTTGGACTCTTTTGGATTCACACTCTCCATGTCATTCCACTATTCCCACATTGTCAAAGGGATCTGATTCAAAATCAGCCCCTTTTGGCGGCTGTAAGCTAACAATGAGAAAGAACCAAGCTACCATAAACAATATTGACCGCCCGAAGACCAGACCGTCATCCACAGCAAATCTGAGGATCACTATCCCACTGGCAAGAATGACTGCAAAATAGATGAACCATGCTACACTAGGAGTTTGAACAATGGACTCAATCTGTTTTTTGAAATCTTGGCTCATAATATCTTCAGATATCAAGGCTATATAACAACTATCCTCGGTAGCCAACCCAATAACAGCCCTGTTAAAGCAGTAAGTAGAATTAGCACTAGCTGGATAAGACGAAATTGGTGGGGAGGAAACTGGTGGGGACCAAGCACTGTAAATACCAATGTGATCCCGACTATCAGCAATTTAAGAAAGAGAAAAATTGGTACTCCAAGAGAAAGTCGGATAAGACCACTGATCACAAGTACTGAAAGAGACAACCAGACAACCCGTTGACTCCACATTAGAAAGCTGGACACAAATGACTCATCGTCAGGTTCTGTCAATACTCTGGGGAGGACAACCTGAGTTGCAGAGCTAAGAACAACCAAAATCAGAGCTACCCGGTGAGACAGGATAATACCCAGCACAAATTCAACCTATTTTATCCTGATTAGTGACTTGCGATTGGAGCTTTGATCACTGGAAGGTGAGGTTACGTTTTCCAAGCGTTTTTTAGTATAGGGGTGGTATTCATACTGAGAGACCATGAAGAAAAAAATAAGCCCAGAGTGTGAGATGTGTGGAAGACCCCAGATCTCTGCCACAATAAAGGTAGAGGGGGCACTATTGCGTGTCTGCCACAATTGTACCAGTTTTGGAAATATTGTAGAGGACACCAAAGCAGGGGTAAGAACCGCTGGAAGGGGGCAACAACGTTCTGCACCCAAAAAGCCGAGTGCTAGACCAGGTAATCCCGAACCGGAGCAACAGATACTCATGGATGGATATGGAGAGGTCATCAAGAGAGCTAGAATGAAGGCAAAGATGACCCAGGATCAACTATCGCAGAAATCTGGTGTCAGCCAGGCATATATCAGATCCATCGAGAATGAGAATATGCGTCCAACTGATAAAGTGGCAAAGAAATTGGAAAAAGAATTGGGAATTGAACTATTCGAAACACCAGATGTCGAGCTATCCCAACAGGATAATTCTCGCAAAAAAGGACTCACAGTAGGAGATATTGTAAATATCACACGATACGAATACGATTAAATATCTCTGAACCTGTCAGAACGTCCCGACTTGGATGACGTGCCATCTATTGTTATTGTAGCATCATCATATGTGGTGTACAGATTGTCATTTCCCAAAAGGGCACTGAGGAAAATGCCTGTTGCAGACACCTCGCTGTGTGGTTGCCAGCCAACAGCAGTATTGAAATCCACCAGTGAGTACACATATCTCGGTACTTTTGCACCGCCCACAATTACCAGCAGAGGTTCTAAATCGACGTTTTGAAGAGTATCTACTGTTCTCCTGTGATCCTCACCATACATTGTCAGGTGGATCTTTATGCCTGAGAAATTGCTGATAGTAGATTTTACTGATTCTTTGTAAACCACGTTAAAAGTACCACCCCAGCGACCTGCGACATCACGAATGGACTGTTCCATATTTTCGTCACGCTCACCAGTATACCAGAATGTTGAGCAACCCAGGGCACGAGCAGTGAGAGCCACGTGTGAGGTGATACGTTGATCCCGATGCTGTCGGTGATCCAGGCGAAATAGGGTAATCGAACTCATGAGACTACTGTTCCAC
>JAEOUB010000361.1 GCA_016839545.1 Candidatus Kariarchaeota archaeon
AGATATTGAAGACTGGGACGTGTTTGTACAGTCTCAACAAAGGGAATTGAGCACATCATACGGCTTAGAGCAGCTAACTATTCGATTATTATGCAGGTGGTATGGCTCCCAAATCACAAGGTTCAGAGAGGTTCTGGATGAGGTTGGGACAGAGCCATTGAAACCGGATAGACCCTGGCTCAAAGCACAGGTAGTCTATGCTACACGTTTTGAGTATGCCAGGCACCCCATTGATGTCCTCAGAAGACGAACTCCAATCATGTTGGAGGAGAACAACGGTGAAGATATACTTGATCAGGTGATAGATCTCATGGCACAGGACTTGGGATGGACTGCAGAAGAAAAGAACAAGAAAAGATCTGAGACCCTCGAATACATCAACTCCTTTATCCGTGTAAATTTGAAGTGATAACGGATTGACGTCCATCTCTTTGATTCAAAAGAGAGGAAAGCTTTTATCCTGACGGGTATCTACATACTTGGTACCATATGCAGGCTCAAGATAGATTAAGCGATATTGCGTCCAAATCCATCAAGCAATCTGCAGTGTTTATTGGTCACGGAAGCCCCATGGTGGCTATCGAGTTTGATGACTGGAATGACCGATTATGTTCGTTCATGGAGAATATTCCCTATCCTAAAGGAATTGTAATAGTCTCAGCACATTGGACGACTGATGATGCCATTCATGTTACCGGAGCTGAAGTTCCCCCGCAGATCTATGATTTTGCACGGGAGGACTACCCGGAGACCCTGTTTCAATTGACCTACCCCTGTGAGGGGGATCCTGAGCTGGCCACTAGCATTGTCAGTATGCTCAATGAGCGGGGACATGCTGCCAAGTTGGATGATTCTGCAGGATTAGACCATGGTGCATGGATACCCCTGTACGTTGCATTTCCCAATGTTGATATTCCCGTGGTTCAGATTTCCATTCCCGGTCATGCATCGCCCCAAACCGTCCTTGAAATGGGTCGGACACTCAGAGACCTCCGCAAAAAAGGGATACTGATGATTGGTTCTGGCAATATTGTCAACAACAAACATCTTGCTGATTTGGAACACAAGTATGCAGAGACGGATGCGTGGGCCATAGAGTTTGATGAGTGGTTCGCCAAGAATCTCAACGATCTCAACATTGACAAGCTTATCAATTTTGAGACTGATGCTCCTCATGCCGAAAAAGCGGTGGCCAACAAATCACACCTTCTCCCACTCTATTTTGTCCTGGGAGCATTACAGCAAAATGATTACTACGTCAACCTTCACGAGGGGTTCCATTTTGGCAATATCTCCATGCGAAGCTTTGCACTCTCAAGTAACCAGTAAGTCCTGACAACGGATTTGACACCAAGGACTAGATTGATTAACAACGAAACATCACCCAACCTATGCCAGCCGCTGCAGATCTCAAAGAACTAGAAGCCGTCAATCTAGCACTCGAGCTTTTGAAGGGAGAGAATCCCGATTACTACAAGAAATTTCAGGAACTCTTCAAGAAGTACCGAATGATAGGCTACAAGAATATATGCAAGCTTTTGCTTGAAGAGAGCACACCGAAGAAATTGAAAGGCGTAGAATAAGCCGCCCCTCCACCAACGATTATCACTGCAAAACATCGATCCAGACTGAATTGAATTATTACCGTAGGTTTTTGGAATTGTTATACAATAATGGAGAACCATGGGACAAAATTATTTAGAGAAGCCCAAATAAACATGCATTGCACGTTGAAATTTGGTTAATTTCGGGTGAGCAATTATGACAGACACTGACAAGATAATTGGTTACGTTATGGCTGGAGTGGGATCGCTGGTGATCCTCATTGAGCTGATCTACTTGGTAATCCAACCGGCATTCAATCCTAATGTTCTGGGTACTCTTCCAGGACCACAGTATTGGGGGCTGGCTATCCCGGCATTCATAGCAATTGTGGGTATATTTGGAATAATCGTGTGGATTGGTGTGACAATGATCAAGACTCCACCACCACAGGAATGGGAATTTGAAGATATTGTTGAAGAGGAAGAAGAGCCTGCGAAGGAAGAAAAACCCAAGGCAAAAGCCAAAGCAAAGGCCAAAGCAAAGAAAAAGCCTGCGGCTGAAAAGGAAGAATCCAAGGAAGAATCCAAAGAAGAACCCAAAGAGGAGAAGCCTAAAGCGAAATCAAAAGCCAAAGCAAAAGCGACAGGTAAATCACTGGACGATCTCGATGGCATGACTGCCAAAGTCAAGGAAGGTCTGCTTGAAGCAGGATACGATACTGTAGAGAAAATCGCATCCGCCTCCCTTGACGACCTAGTTGCGGTCAAGGGAATTGGGGCAAAAACTGCTGAGAGACTGCAGACTTCTGCTTCAGAATAGAATCGCTAGACCCAAGACATGGAAATACTCTTTTGAAGTGGCGATAATTTCATAGATCACAGTCCTATGACAGAACAGAGCCGTACGCTGAAGTATAATTCACAGAAAGTCAATGCCTATGCCAATACACCACGTATTGCTCACCCAGAAGGTGGGAGAAAGCTGGTGGATGATGCCGATCTGTGGTTTGCTGCGAAGATCAACTCTACCCTGAAAAAGATGGATGCCTCAGAAATTTACTGGGAGAAGAAAGAATTACCCAAGGAAAATCAAGAGAAATTCGTTATCGGGCTCAGAAACCATTCATTAAATAGACAGCATATGGGTGCCTTCGTTGTAGGATCAATTGATTTTGAAACTGTGACAAGTTCTCTAGTGTCATCTGCTTTCGCACAAGGCAAGTTTTACAAGATGCAGCAGCAAACTCGACGCTCAGTCATCCTTGATGCAGTCATTGATAATCCAGTACTATCACAATATGATGAGGTACAAGACTCGTATGAGACGCGATTCTCATTCTACTGGGATCTTGTGGATAAACGACCAGGCAAAGTACTGGGTTTTGATCCCTATATTCAGGACTCTTTCAAAGTATTGCCACTCAGTACACAGACTCGGTTCACAGGAAACCTTGACCTCCGCACTGCAAAGGGGTATACCCGCTGGCAAGAGCTGGAATATCTTCCGGGGGCAATACAGGAATTTGCAAGTAAGATGGACCAATCGATCAAGGAAGAGTATCCCTTGATGTTCTCTTCCAATATCCTTGATACACCTGAGACCAGCGATAGTACCGTTCATCTTGAGATGATTGAGAAAGTGGGATCCAATGATCTTCTGTATGAACCCCTGCTCTGGTACTCCGACCATTCATTCCTCATCGATAAGAATCCCATCTTTGAGAATATCTATCAGAAACTCAATCTTGGCAATCAGTTCAGTGAGGCAGGACCGGACTCTATGTTTCTGGGTTATTTCAATCCACTGGGTCTCACTCTTGAAGAATTGCTGGAACTATTCAAGACAAAAGATGAAGCCACCAAGGCTGCAACTGAGATTGCCAGTTTCGCAGTGGTGTCGAAGGTCGATATCTCAGGTGGTATTGATACCTGGCGACACACCCGTGTCAACAGGATGATCCAACCAATTTACCATGCACTTGATGAAGGGGCAAGGGCCACGATGCCAGTACTCTACCAGAGACAGGAGAAATCGGGATCTGAGATCCCCGCTCAGTACATTGAATTGAGCAACGATGCAATTGACCTCTACCATGATCTGGTTAAGCAGGGAGTACCCAAGAGAGAAGCGATAGATGTACTTCCCCACAATATTGAACTACTCCAGATTGAGATGATGGACCTCTTCAGCTTTCTCAATATCATGGCTCTTCGTACCTGTATTCACTCCCGACCTGAAGTTCAGCAGTGGAGTCAATCAATACTCAGAGAAGTCAGCAAGACACCTGATTTTCGTGGTCTTAATGCTTTGGTAAAAGATGGTATCCTTGCCAGAGGTCTACAGCTGGGATACTGTGCAGAACTGGGAACATGCAAGAAATGTGGACTTGATGTTGTCTATCTCCCTGACCCGATGCGGGGATAATCAGACATCACGCTCCTTTGCTCCGTTGTGATTCAACGATTTTCAAGTCAGAATCATTAAGCTATTTTAGGAAGAGAATAAAGTAGGCTACAGGGGGATTACCGATCAGCGAGTTTCAAACTTTCCGAACTGCTTACGATGAACGTATGCAATTCTTCAACCAGAAGTTCGAGACACAGCTTCTCTCCAAAGTCTACAGGTTGATGAAACGTGGTATCGAGGTTAGAATCGAGGATCTCCAGAAGACTGAAAATCTGAAAACATCGCTGACTGAAATTTTCATTACCATACCTCAGGTGACTGAAGTCATCAACAGTGTGGAAGACGGTCTACTAGATCTTGAGGGTATGTCAATCACCACTGTCAAAATTGTCTATGGAGACTACGGCCATGGAAAGAGTCAGACTGCTCAAATCGCCATAGAGAAGATAACTCAGCAGGGTACTGATGCAGATCGGATCATCCATCTTGAGACAATTTCCTCTTTCAGGAAATTCCTGAAGAATTTTGGACAGGCAATCAGACAGCAGGTGTCAAGTAGCAAACAGCCACAGCTGATTACTGATCTTGTCAATCAACTTCAATTCATAGAAGAAGCAGATAACAGAGAGAGTTCACTGTCAGAATTGATTACACAGCTTACTGAGATCCTGCAACGACTATCAGAGGAAGAGTTCAATATTGTCCTCTTTCTCGATGAGGTGGACAAGATCACCCATGACCAGTCCGACATGACAGAGTGGATTGATTTCTTCACCACATTAAATGATGCTCGTGATTTGCGGATCTTTCTTGTGCTTTTCCTACCTCAGGCTTCTGGCCAAAAACTTATGTCAGCAGATACCAGGATGCACCGTTGGGAGCAATTTTTCGAGATGGAGGCCATCTATCTCGATGGAAAGTACGGTAAAGACACTCTGAAGGGGGTGGCAAATGTGCTGGCACTAGGTACCCTGTACAACAAGAAGAGCCTGACAGAGAACGATTTGCAGTTCGTATTTACAGCCTATAACTACCGCCAGAACTTCCTGGTAAACTCTGCAATTCGCCAGACCAACATGTGGTCACTTACCACCAGTGAGATACTCAATCAGTGTATTGAAGCAGACATCTGGTCCAAAGTGGGTGAGTTTCTTGCACGCCCCGGGACGACTCAGAAATTCTTGCTGGAAACACAATTAAAACGGATACTGCTTGAGGACAAGCTACCCAATTTTGTACTCCACATCGATGATTCTGATGAAAAGGAAGTCTACCGTGTAGAGTATGAAAACGAGGCACTGAGTTCCAATGGGGTATTTAGCCACGGACAGTACAAACTGTACCGCAGAACTGCATCAAATGAGATCCATGAATACTCCATAGCAGTCATCGTCAATGCCTCCACAAGTGGAGCACATGAGGCAGAGATCCTGAACAATGTGGTCACTATAGCTGAGAACCACCCCGTGGTGTTCATCTCACTGGGGCTCCCACAGTCAAGCGAGGCGGATTTCAAAGCCCGGTTTCAGAGGCTCTCTGAAAAGTATATCCAGTACTATCCCATATCAGTGATCAACGTACCCAAGGAGCTCTTCGGGCCATTAATCCTAGTTCC
>JAEOUB010000362.1 GCA_016839545.1 Candidatus Kariarchaeota archaeon
GAAGGTATCACCGACGGCACCAGTGACCATACCTGCGGCTCTTCGTGTATGTCGGCGATAGTCAGTTAGGCGTGATCGGGCGGAGTTGACGAACAGCACCACCAGAATAAACGGCAGAAAGACCACCACAGTCACAGTGGAATTGATATTGAACATGATACCAAAGGCGATGACAAAGAAGACGGCAAAGCTGATGATAATGGGAATGAAATTGACAAACCAGCTGACCTCCTGGATATCACCTCTGAAACGGGAGATACTCTCACCTGCTGTTCTGCCCTGCAATGAATCAGCACCGGGCTGCTTGAATACCCCTCCAAAGAGGTTGGACCGTACAAGAATCTGCAGAGACATGACAAAGGCAAACTCCACAATGACATTGATGATATCGATGATCATCCGCACTCCATAGCTCAGGGGAATGAGCCACAGCAGCTGGACCAGGGTGAACTCTACAGTTGTGGTTCCCATCAGTGTATCAAGAATCTCCTTGATTGCAAAAGCAGCCAGAAGTGGTGTTGCAAAGAAGATGATGCTTCCTATGATATTCCAGACAAAGTGGTAGGGGCGGTAGCGGATAAGCGCAGTGACGAACCGGAAGATATTGACCCGTTCCCGCTGGGCCCTCTCCTGCCTCTCACGTCGTTGCTGCAATCTCTCCCTGATCATGCAAACAGCACCTCCTTGCCAGTTTTCAGCAGGCGTGAGTAGTTGGACTCGGGATTGGCAACCAGCTCCTTGCGGTCACCATACTCCAGGATCTTGCCAAAATGGAGCTCTAAGATCTTGTCAGTGGTCTCTAGAGTTGACAATCGATGGGCAATGATAATGGTGGTCTTATCACGAGTCAATCTCTCCAATGCCTGGCTCATTATGGTCTCCGTTGCCGGATCCAGCCGGGAGGATGCCTCATCCAGGATGATAATGTGAGGATCACTCAGAAAGATTCGTGACAGTGCAATCAGCTGTGCCTGTCCTGCAGAGACATCATCGTGTGTGATGTTGGTATCCAGTCCTTTCTCCAGCTGGACAAACCACTCGCCGAGGTTGAGGAATTGGATGATCTCAATCAGCCGCTCATCCTCTATATCATGATTGAAAAATGTCATATTGTTTCTCAGTGTGGTATTGAATAGCTGGACATCCTGAGTCACCAGGCCAATACCGGCACGGAGCGAGTAGAGCTCATAGTCCCTGATGGGAATATCATTGATCCTGATGGAACCATCCTGTATATCGTACAGCCGGTAGAGGAGCCGGGAGATAGTGGTCTTTCCACTCCCCGTTCTACCGATCAAACCCAGCTTCTCCCCCTCTTTGAGGTCAAAGGAGATATCCTGCAACACAGGTTTGCCCTCGAAGTACTCGAAATTGACACTATCAAATGATATTGATGAAACGCTGTCAAGACGGTGGGTACCTTCATTCTTGATAGCTGACTTCATGTCAAACAGCTCCTCAATACGCTCAATACTGGCATCTGCCTGTTGCAATGTCTGGATCTGACGAAGGATGGCAAAGATGGGACCGACTAACTGGGTCACATAGTAATTCATCAGGAATATGGTACCGATGGTAATTGAGCCCCTCTCAAACAGGGGAATACCAACAAGAAATACCAGGGTGATACCAAAACCGATCAGACCGGTAAACACAACTGAGATGAGCCGCGAGATGGTAATTGCTTTCATCATCTTGCGGTAACGGTCCTCCTCGTAGACATAGAGTTTCTTCATGGCATTGGGAACGGCACCCAGGGCACGGATATCCTCGGTTCCCGAGATCCGCTCCTCTATGTAACCGAACAGGTTCATGAATGATTCCCGGGTCTTCTTCCAGTGGGGCACTGCCAGCTTGCGTGCCAGAAATGTGGCAACCAGCCCGAAAATAGTGAACCCGGTAAAGACCAACCCGATAAGCCAGCCCTCAAAGAAGAGTGCCACCAGTATTCCTACAATCAGCAGGATATTGGTAACCAGCTGCAGAACCAGCTGGGAGAAGAAGTTGGAAAGTGCATTGACATCTCCATCCACACGTTCAATCATCTCACCCGGCTTGTACTGGTTATGAAATGTCATATCGAGACTCATGGTATGACTCAGGATATCAGACCGCAGGAGATTGGTAGATCCCCACGACACACTCTGACTGAGGTACACATTGAAAATTGTAAGAGCCTGACTGATAATGGCAAAGATGATGTACAGTATGGCAGCATAGGCAAGAACCTGCAGAGGCTCATCATCTATGACAGAATCAATGTAGAAACGAATGACCTGGGGGTTGACTATCCGTAACACGATATTTAGCAGCATGAACCCTGCCAAAAGAGTCACGTGGCGTTTAAACGGGCCCATGTATTTTGACAGTAGCTGGAAGTATTTCTGAAACGGTACCCCTGCCATTAGCGATTCATGGCAGATTCTAAGATATAAAAACCATCTGTAATTTTCGCATGGCTTGAGATTGTATTTAGGACGCCATTAATGAGTTTTTCCCACACTGATTGGGAAAATCAGGCCTGTCTCTGGACTGGTGAATCTACCGATTTGGAACCTTCGAGAGGTTCAGTATAAAAAGTGCTGTGGTCTTCAGGAGGCATTCTGGACGATTATCGTTTCAGTGGGATTCTTGCGTATGAGCCTGTAATGCCTCATACTGCTGGATGTACCGGATCACTGCTGCCTCATCATTGCTGCCTATGATCTCGTCAGCCAGCAATTTCAACTCAGGTTTGGCATTGGATACTGCTACGGCCACATCGGCCATCTCAAACATGCCCATGTCATTGACATCATCGCCAAAGACCACCAGTTCCACCTCGTCACGTGTCAGCTTCAGGTGGTCGAGAAACCGCAGGATACCTGCCTCCTTCGTTGCCTGAGCATTGTGGACAGACAGCCAGAAGTAACCGGGCGTGTACTTGTTCTCGTAGTAGTGCAGTGACACCCCCAGATCCGCCTTCTGGAATCTCTCGTACAGCGCAAGGATATCCTGCTCATCACCCATGTAGATCAGCGTGGCAATGTAGGCAATGTTGATATTCTCAAAGTGTTGTGCAGGATGTATCCGTGGATCTCGCAGAACCCGTCTCTCTTCCAGGAAGACATCTATCCCGTCTGTACTATCCACAGGTGGAATGACCACTGGGGTGTCGGTGTAGCCAAAGACCACAGGGTACAGTCCCAGCTCTGATGAGATAGCTATCAGATCCGTCTGCTCCTCAGGTGTCAGTGACTGGATATGATGTGGCTTCATACTGGCATGGTCGGTCAGGTAGACGCCATTGAGTTCCACCACTGGCAATTGCAACGTCACCCCATTCATCAGAGGATGCAGGGCATGGATACCCCGGGC
>JAEOUB010000363.1 GCA_016839545.1 Candidatus Kariarchaeota archaeon
ATATTTTTCCTAACAGAGCAGTTTCAGAGATTGAAGATCTATTTCACTCCTGCATTCATTCAAGTGAGTCATGAAAGAGGAAGGGACGACTTGATTGCACTCCACCGTGTCATGAGTATCATCATCGCGGTGCTCACAAACAAAGGTACTGAGAAGACTGCTACTGCAAGAGATTTCTCTGAGATCCAGTACATCATACAGGTAGGAGTTCAATTTATTGCCGTTGGGAATATTGAAAATGCATGGCTACTCCTGGAACAGGCAATTTACATGAGTATCAATTCGGAGATCCATGGTCTCCTATTCGCAGTATTTGAGGTGTTATTACCCCTCTCATTCAAACCTGAGGTCACATTCACCCCGACAATAGCAGATTTATTGAAATTTGTCAAGAAGAAGGTGAAAAATCTACCATTTGAAGACTACAAGAAAAGAATGAAGCGACAAGATGTTAAGGGTGATGAGCTCTTGACCAAGCGACACGTGAATATTTCATCTCTTCCCAAACCGTTCCAAGGATTTTTAGACATAATATCCTCTGAGGAGGTAAATTTCAAAAGTATTGGGAGGTCAGTCTTCATTCGTGCTATTGATTGGAGTACCATGCACCTTATTGGAATTATTGACCCAACACTTTCAGTAGATGAAAGTCTCTCCGTGGGTACCAGTATCAAGCTGCATTCCGGAAAATACCGGGTAATCCTTCCAACAAAATTGGTCAAAGAGAGCAGAGATGTGGATCTTGTAATTTCCTGCAAACCGAATGACCTCAGATTTATTATCAGACGTGCTGGGCAAGTAAGTCTAGCCCAATCAAAAGTTGGAGAATATGATCTTTAGTTACCACGAGAATAGAAAATCGGTCTCTTACTGAGGAACTTAGCCATTGCTAAGGGTCGCGTGGGAAATCCTTGCGTCATTATTGTGAGATCCTTACCAAGAGATTGACGCTTGAAAGCCTTCTCCTCTCCTGACCTCAACCTTCCATTAAGCTCTCCACTCTCTATTTCCTTTTCACCAATCACAAAGATGTATGGGATCCAGAGACGCTCAGCATCCCTGATCTTCTTCCCGACTGTCGCACTCCGGTCATCAATGTCCACACGAATACCGTGACTCTCCAAGTCTTTGGACAGTTCCACTGCCCATTCCAGGTGTTCATCGTTTACTGGAAGCAACCGGACTTGTATAGGTGCCAACCAAAATGGAAAACTTGGTTTTATACCAGTAGCCCTCTGTTTAGCTGCTTTCTCCAAAATACCATACAGAACTCTCTCAATTGCACCTGATAGTGATGTATGGAGGATAAACGGGCGGATTTGCTCACCTTTATCGTTCACATATGAAATATCGAAACGTTCGGCGTTTTCAACATCGATCTGGACGGTTGAGAGGGCTGCTGCCTTTTTCTGCTGATCGATTACATTGAATTCGAACTTGCAGACAAAGTAGGCATATCTCTGATCAAACAACTCCAACATCACAGGACGATCAATCATCTCCACCATCTCGTGGAACCATTCCTTGTTCTCCTCATAGAAATCGGTCTGAAACCGGAATACTGCCTGATAATCCATATTTGTGTCTTCCATCATCTGGACACAGAGCTCGTACTGATTTCTGAATTCCTCTCTTGCCATCTCAATGTCTGCCACAAGTGTATGCTGGTCAGGCATGGAGAACGTACGTAATCTACGTAATGCAGCAAGCTCTCCTCTTTGTTCTCGCCTAAATGAGTAATGTGTCATCTCGAAAAGTTTGAGAGGTAGGTGACGGTAGGTGATATTTGCATCTGAGCCTATGAGAAACTGCCCAAAACAGGCAGCAAACCGTAAGAAGTATCGATCGCTTCCTGATCTGATTGTGTATTGACGGGCTGGGAATCGGTTCATGTAAGCCTCGAGACTAGGATGATGGAAATCATACATAATTGGTGTCTCGACACAATGGGCCCCATGTCTGACATGGGTATTAGTGACGTGATCCTCGAGGAGACGTTTTACAAGCCAGCCTGAGGGATACCAACGCATGTTACCAGCGTCAGATGCAGGTTCATAGTCTACCAACTCCAGGTTCTTCATTAACTCAACATGAGCTGGAGGTTTATCCGCGGCACGTCGTTTCTGTGTCTCATAATCAAAGAAATACTTGAATTCAGACTTTTTCTCGAATTTGAAATCCTTCTTATCAATCAATTCTCCTGCAGGAGTGTAGACGTAGAAATCATGTTTGGTTTCTTCTTCCTGTGCGATTGCTGCAGATACTTCCTCTGCATGCTCTTCGGAATGTCCTGGTGTGAACTCTCTACTGAGTTCTGAAAGGGGATGACCCTTTACCTTGACTGTGAACCCTTTGTACCAACCGAAAGGTGCACGTCGTATAATCTTGTACCGATCCGAGGCATTGAGTTCTTTCTCAACATCCCTCATCACCTTAAGAGCCATATCTGGTCTACCAGGTATCGAAGTCAGGTGCACCCAAGGATAAATTACAATATTTTCTGCCTTCAATTCCTCAGCAACGGAATGGATCTCTTCCACAGTCTGTTTCGCTGCTTCTTCAGGATTTTCCTCGTCAGGTTTCTCAAATGCCATCATGACCGCCAATGCTTCGGGAACATTTACGACCCCTTTTTCGATTTCTTCGGCAGCTTTGATCGCTTTGCGCTTTGGTTCATATTCGAACTCATCTGAATGTAGCAAAATGATTCTCATTAGTATCGCCTAGGTGCTAATTCTACATTGAGGACTGTAAGTTAAATGATTTGCGAAATATTATCAGGTTAGCTAATTATGGTTGGGCTAAAGGAAGAGTTGAAACTTTTAGGAGATTTCCATGGACCAGACCTCAATCTCATCGTTGGAGAGGTCCTCCTCTGTGACGTGATTTACGGTCTCTTGAGCCAGTTTGATCAGCTCTTCCATGTTAAGGTCATCGATGTTCTTTTCATCATTCTTTTCCTTCAGGAATTTCATTGCCTTGGCATCGCCTTCACCAATTGCCTTTGCGCGAGTCTCTGTGAATGCACCTCCTGGGTTAAGGAAGTACACGTGTGGAGCGTTATCATGCTCGTCGACTCCTCCAATGAGCACACCAATACCTAGAGGCCGTAGTCCTCCCTGTACTGTGAACTGGTGGGTGTAATCAGCAAGTGTGGTGGCGAGATTCTTGAGATCAATACTCTCATCATAAGTCAACTTGTGTATTGCAGCCTCAACTCGAGCTTTCTGAATCACTACTCTACCATCTGCAGCATAACCTGAGAAGATAGCGGAGATGTGTTCATCAATCTCACTGATCTTGGAATTGGGAAAATCCAGGTCAACTGCATTCAGCTTACCTGCAAGAACCACTCCTGCATTGGATCGTAATCCAACGGCAATTGATCCTCGTCGCATAGCCTCTCTGGCGTATTCGGTTTGAATTATTCGTCCATCAGGAGCATACATGATGGAACTTCGGTCATATCCTTGGGAAGCACTGGGTCCAAACATTTCTATTCACCTATAACTCCTATTGGGGGAAGGGGTACCTGTCACCAAGCGCCTCTTTTATCTGATCTTTAGTCAGTTCTCTTGCACCATCTTTGTCAATGACATAGAGGTTCATTCCATCTCCAGAAGCAATGTCCTTCAGCACAGAACTCCGCAGGGCGGTCAATGCAACTTTGATTGCTTCTTCTTCTGAGAGACCCTCTCTCCACATAGCCTCAAGTGCACCAAGGGAGAATGCAGTCCCAGAACCGGTAGCGGTGTAGGGATCATCTGTAATACTACCAGAAGCATCATAATTATACACATGACCTCCTTTCTCATCATAACCTGCCAGAAGCAGTCCTACGAAGAATGGAAATCCAGTTCGATACTGATTGTGAAGTATTGTTGCCAATAGGTTAGCTACTGCATGTGAAGAAATACGACGATCACGGTTAAGCTCGTACAGTCGGATTTGAGCCTTCAAAAGTTTTCCAAGATAAAATGCATCAGAAGGTAGCCCTGCAATGGACATCACGTTTCTATCATCAATTTGCAATAGTTTCTTAACTGAAGGCGAGGCAACTGTATAGCCCATTGAAGCACGTTGATCGGCTGCAATGATTACCCCTCCATCGAATTTAAGTGCAAGATTGGTAGTACCATGTTTTAGATCCATGTTACCAACCTTTGGGTACTCGTTGTTCATAATAACACCTTGTGTATACTTTCATTTCTGTCTAGCCTATATTAATGACTAAGTTGTGAGCTGTTAGAATTGAACCTAATGGACTCTTCTTTTACAAATTGTTGAACAAATAATATCAGTATTTGTACAATAGAAATACGAGAACTTTCTATATGTTGAATTGAAAAAACGAAATGATGCTCTCACCTCTTGTTCCTTTAGTGGTTGCCATCATCCTGATAGCTTACTCAATTGTATCCTATCTGATCTGGGTACGCACGTCAACTTATGCAAGATTTATGGTGAATGTCATCTTCATGGTTCTAATCCCACTGGCTATTCTAACTCTCGATTTGCAACAAGACACAGCCCTCCTTCTTATTGGTATAGCAGAATTGGTAATGGTGGCAAACCTGGGATATCGTTACAATCAGGCAATTGCTTCCCCTTACAGGGAGATGTTGGCAGATATGACAAGAGTGGTAGATGACCAGGATTTGAACATAAATTCTCTGAACACCACAGATGACTCCACAGAAATGAAAAAGCTCCAAACCAAGCAGACAATATTTGTGGAGAATATCCGTAGTTCATTAAGCGGGATTGAGCTCTCATATTCAGATCTTGATGGACATGTCCACTTTATTGAAGATAAAATCCAGTCAATGGGGTCAGAGGTGAATGCATTGACGAGTGATGTTGATGAGATCCTTCAAACTTCAGCGATACTGGCAGAGACGATCTTCACCATAAAGAATGCTACTCTTGAATTCATTGACAAGCTGAATTCTGATTTTGATATTCTTGAGGAGGTCTCTAGAACAAATGACAGGACTACGGATCAGACAAACATTATAGCTGTGAATGCAGCAATTGAGGCTGCTCAATCTGAATCGACCCATAATTTTTCTGAGGTAGCAGATAGTATACAACACCTTGCGAGAAGATCAAGGGACACTACTGACAGGCTATACGGTTCCATTGCGAAAATGAGGAAACTGTCAGAGAAAGAGGTAAAAGCTATTAATTCAAACCTCACTAAAGTTGAGGAAATCATTGATTCATTGGGCGAACTGGCCAATAAATCTTCAAATCTTGCCCACAGTCAACAGATTATCTCGGGTGACATATTGGCACAGACAAAACAGGCCAAAGAGGCAAATACCAAAATACGTGGTAATTTCGATCAGTACAAACTATAATGGCAGTTTCATATCGGATTTATTTTCTTTGAATCGAGTGTAACCAATCACTATTTTTTAAAGACATTACATTTGAAGTTGTGTTATGTCAGCAGCGGCAGACCTAGAATTATTTCAACAAGAAATTGATGATTCTACCTTACTTATTCCTCTGGACGAGTACCTAACCTCCGGAGTACACATTGGAACTACTATTGCAACCCGAGATATGAACAATTTCATATTCAGGGTTAGAAAAGACGGTCTCTATGTTCTTGACATCAAGAAAACAGATGAGAGAATTCGTCAAGCAGCACGATTGCTCGCAAGTTATGACCCAGAAGATGTGTTAATTGTATCTGCCAGACAGTATGGTACTGTCCCTGCAACCAAATTAGCACGACTCTGTGGTTTTGCTTCCCAACCCGGAAGATTCGTTCCAGGTACGTTGACTAACCCCAATACAAAATGGTTCATTGAGCCCAAAGTCATTTTGATCAATGATCCTAGGACTGACAAACTGGCTCTCCAAGAGGCTGTCAAAATGAACATCCCTGTCATCAGTCTGTGTGACTCTGACAACCTTACTGCCTATGTTGACCTTGTCATCCCTGTGAACAACAAGGGACGACGAGCTCTGGCTCGAGTATACCTTATGCTTGCCACCCAGATCCTCAGAGAGAGAGGAGAACTGGGAGAAGATGAGGAACTCGGTCTTGGTATTGACGATTTCAGCTTCAAAGTCTTAAGATCATAAAAATAAAAATGCCGCTCAACATTTGTGATTGTAAGATATTATTCTAAAGATACTTTTTGGGAACCCGATTTGATAGGTGCCAATTTACAGGTAAAATGCCTGAGCAATTCAGGCTCTTCTGTGATCTTCAGACCTTTAATTTCATGTATCCTGGCTTTCAATCTTCTGAAGACGTCAACCACATAGTCCATGTGAGCCTTGGTATACACTCTCCTTGGTATTGTAATCCTCAGAAGTTCTAGAGTTGCAGGTACAAATTGATCTTCAACGTGTCTTCCAAACATGAGGGATCCAATTTCAACAGTCCTTATACCACCCTCAATATAGAGCTCCACACCCAAAGCCTGTGCGGGGAACTCGTGAGGAGGAATATGAGGTAATAAAGCACCTGCATCAACAAAAGCTGCGTGTCCACCTGGTGGCATAACCACTGGAATGTCGGCACTTGATAATTCCTCAACTAGATACGCAACCTGTGCAACCCTATGTTCTACTGTCGTGCCCTCTACAACTTCTTCCAGTCCTTTGGCGATAGCTTCCAGATCCCTACCAGCCATACCACCATAGGTAGGAAAACCTTCGAATAAAATTAAACGCTCTCGCATTCTATCTGCAAAGTTTTTGTCTTGGACGGCGATAAATCCACCAATATTGACATATGCATCCTTCTTTGCGGACATCCAAACTCCGTCTGAGTAACTGCAAATCTCCCTGATGATACTTCCAAGCTCTACATCACCATACATCGGATCCCGCTTCTGGATGAAATAGGCGTTTTCCGCAATCCTAGCGATATCCAAATAGAATGGTTTTCCATATTCTCTGGCCAATCTTGCCACCTGTTGTACATTCTCCATGGCGACTGGTTGACCTCCGCCAGCATTATTGGTCAGTACGAGTGTAATCAGGGCAATCTTTTCTGATGACTCCTCTAGAAGCTCTTTCAATTTGTCAGTATCCATGTTGCCTTTGAAGGGATGGTCGGCATTTGGGTCTCGACCTTCCTTAATTACTATATCAACTGGTTGGGCCTTGTTGAAAAGAATATGACCTACTGTTGTATCAAAACTCTGATTTGACACCACCCACGACCCAGGCTTGTCTACTAACAGAGTACCGAGAAGTATGTTTTCTGCAGCTCGTCCTTGATGAGTGGGAATTATCTCGCTCATTCCTGTAAAAGTCCTAACTGACTCTTCAAATCTCTGATAGCTCAAGGCATTTGCATAGGTCTCATCTGCAACCATCATTGCCGCCCATTGTGTTTGGGTCATAGCACCTGTACCTGAGTCAGTCAGAAAATCGAGATAAATGTCTTGAGCCTTCAAATTGAAAAGATTGTATTCGGCATCTTTGATGGCTCTCAGCCTATCCTCTTCTGGAATAAGGACAATAG
>JAEOUB010000364.1 GCA_016839545.1 Candidatus Kariarchaeota archaeon
GAAATCCGCATGTTGGAGACACTGGGACGGGGTAGCTTGCCCATTGTTGTTGCATTTCCAGTATTATCCAGCCCCAGAACACGGGACGTGTAATTATCTGTGACAAATGATTGCAGAACACCGTTCTCGACAAGATTTACTCGAGTCGTGGGTACACCCTCTGCATCAATTGATCTGGCACCCATGGCACCGGCAATATGGGGGTCATCAACTACATTAAGTCCCGCGATAGCAACCTGCTCACCGATTTTGTCTGCAAAATAGCTGGTCTTTGTCATGACAGAATAACCACTTACACCTCCTCCAATCAGTGATTGGAAGGACTGGTACGCTGCTCTGGCATCCACAATAATGTCAAATGTACCGGTTGGAGCACCCTTGGCATCAAGCAATTTCTCTGCACGGTTTACTGCAGTAGTACCGATCTCGTGACCCTCTTTGAGGTCCTCAAGTACTCGTGCACTGGTAAGCTCAAATGCAGAACCAACATTGGTGGGGTCCATCACAATATTTGCTCCGACAAAGCCAAAGAAACTGGTAGACAGTGTACCTGCCTCCACTCCCAGTGAATTGGCGATCACTCGCTCTGTGGTGGTCACATTCAGATTACCATTGGCTCTACCTTTCTCATGCCCCTCGCTCACTCCTGCAATGACATCATTGGCATAGCCGATAAACATCTCAGGGTCATACGTGGCAAGCATGGGATCAAAGGTCTTCTTGACATCAGCCACTGGTCTCTCCATAGGCTGAGCAAGACTCTCAAACGTGGGATCCTCAGGTGTCAGCTTTGCCAGCTTGAGTGCATCATGTACTGCCTCCTCGACTGATTTCATACTCAATGAGGTGGTGGTACCAATACCCACCTGCTTGCCGACATACGCTCGGATTTTAAATTGGTTAGTGCTCTGCTGCTGTAGACCGGTAATACTGGATGTCTTGATCTCCAATGCTTTTTTGGAGCCATTGGATGCAACAACCTCAACCTGTGAGGCACCAAGCTCCTCTCCCAGTTTGATAGCTTTTTCAGCCAGCTGGTGAAGTTCACTCAGGCTGGATTCGTAGTGTTGAGTTGCCATCTTATTTTCCTCCAACCATGATATCACGGGCGGCAATGTGTGGCCCACCACCAGTCACTGGCATGGGCTGATAGCCGGTCAGGTTACCCTTACCACAGACTCCGGCAAATGCATCAATCATCAGATCATTTCCTACACCAATGGTGTTCTTGAGCACGTCAAGGGTCAGTCCGGACATTCCGGAGTTTCGGATGGGGCGGGTTACCTCTCCATCCTCAATCAGGTATCCACCCTGTGAGCTGAAGAAGAATTCTCCCTTCACTGGTGAAACATATCCACCATAGCTGTTTTGGAGGTAGACACCGTTGCCTACTTCCTGAACAAGTTCGTCGAATGACATCTCACCCTGCTCGATGTAGGTGTGTCCCATTCGTGGCATACTCATGTGTCTGTAATCGGTTGCTCTTCCAGCTCCATTCAGAGTATTTCCTGACTCCAGCATAGTAGCAGTGGTCAGGTTGTTGAGATAGCCCACCAGGGTACCATCTCTGATAATATCACGTTTCTCTGTAGGAGTACCCTCGGAATCATAGGCAAAGGAACCTCTCATTCCCTTGATAGTGGGGTCATCAACTACACTGACAGAATCTAGTGCCAGATCATTACCAATCTGGTCTGCTATGTTGGAATTCTTGGCAAGGATGGCATCTCCCTCGCTTCCATGACCAAATGCCTCGTGGATATAGACACCCACAAGTGAGTTCTCAATCACCACATCCATCTTTCCAGTGGGACTGGCTTCAGCATCCAGCAGGTCAACTCCTCTCTTGGCAAGTGCATTCATCTTCTCGTCCAGGTCCCAGTCTACTATGGACTGCAGACCGCCAGAGCTGGCGACCGAGTCACTGACATTCTGGATGATATCTCCCTGCCGTGAGGTGGCCATACCACTGAGTCTGAAGATACCGTAGTCATTGGATACTCGTGTTCCATTGGTATTGACAATCTCTTCTCTCTGTACCTTCTCTGTAAAACGTGACATGGAGTTGATAATCTTGCTATCATACTCTCGGATAATCTTCTCTGCCTTCTGTGCAAGTTCCAGTTTCTCTTCGAAGCTCATGTCAGCAGGATCAAGATCATGGGAGAACTCGTTCTTGCCTTCAAATGCCCATTCTGTATTGATTTTTGCAGGGTTTTTCACTCTGCTGGACATTCCCTTGGCCATCTTGATGGCAGTGTTCATGGTCTCACGGATATCTCCGGCATCAAAGCCACCGACGGAGGCAAATCCCCATGCACCGTTAATCAGTGCCTGGATTGCCACTCCCTCAAGCCGCTCAGAACTGACGTCCTCTGCGTTTCCTCGACGAACCATGATGGCATTTTCTTTTGAGGTGTAAAATCGGATAGAGACGAAGTCTCCTGCATCTCGATTGATATGTGCTGTGTCAAGAATCTGTTGACCTAGATCGAGCATAGTGTGTGGTAAATTAGCACACTTAAAATTGTAACTCTCAACGGAAAATCGTAGCTAGCATTGTCTAGTCAAGTTTGACAATATTCTCAAAAAATGATACCAGTCCCTTTACTCACCCATGACTGCCCAGCTGAGCAGTGTTCCTATCGTCTTCAATTCTCCCCATGACTGCCCCAGATCTCTGGCTTCTTTGAGAGACGGTACCTCTGGTAGATCATACAGGATCTGCATTCCCTTCCTGACAACCAGATCACGGTAGGAGAAGACATCGAGTCGGGTCATGTTGAAAATCAGAAACATCTCCACAGTCCAGGGACCAATCCCTTTGATCTGAGAGAAGTAGGTGATGACGTCCTCTGATGGCACACCATCAGTCAGCATCTGTTCAATTGTGTCCGGTTCTGAGACGAATAGCTCTGCCAACCCGGTAATTGCTGCAACTTTGACCCGGGTTAAACCAATGCCAAAAAGTTGTTCCTGATCCAGTTTCAGCACTCCTTCAGGTGTTATGGGGTTCATCAATGCCTCAAATCTCTCAAGAAAGACTTCCGCAACCCTGACTGATACCAGTTGACCGGTTATCCAGGCACAGAAACTGTGGTATGGTGGCAGTTCCAGTCTCCTGAGTTCTACTGGATACTGCTCTAGATATGGGATAAGTCCAGGGTTGTCCTGTCCGAATCGTTCAATGAGATCGGGCGTGATGACATTGGGCTGATCTGTCTTCAGGTAAAAGGGAACTCCCTCTCTCATGGTATCATCCCTTATTCTGAAATTTGAACTTACCCAGATCCTCCAAATAATCCCACCGGGACATAGAGTTCTTTTGCAGTAAGTGAACCATGTTGACCGTGAAGTCGGACATCCTCGCCGTACTGAACAACCTCGGGAACATCAACCAGATAGCCATCTTCCATAACCAGCAGGTAATCTCCCATTCTACCTCGTATCTGATCGGAATCATGACCGCCTGCTAGATCAATTGCAGTATCCTGATCAATTACTAGACCCCTACCATTTGCAAGCGTTTCGAGAACATCACGACCTGTATCTATGGTATCTTCACGACAGTAGGCATGCAGCACCCTACCCGACGTGGACAGCTCAACTCCTTTTGCCGAGTATCCTGCAGCTTCCTCTCTGGTAAGCCACTTCGAGATATCATGATTAATTTGGCTCTGCCCATGATCGCTTGTGAGTGCCACAGCTGTTGACCCATTTGTTACCTTGGGATGTTGAAGGATCGCTCCAATAATCTGCTCTATACCTCTCACTGCCTTTACATATGCTTCAGAATCAGGACCATATTGATGTCCAAAATGATCTGCATATGGAAGATATAAGGCCACAATCTGTTGTGACTCCTGGGAGAGTTGATGCATAACCTTCCCAATTGCCTCCTCGGGACTGGTGTAATCGCTTCTTTCCAAATTGGGAATAATAACATCATCCAGTCCAGGACTTACGAGTTGTGCAGGGGTAAAGAATGTTACCTCGGCAGCAGTCTTCTGGTTGATGACCTCAATTAGGGGATCTCCATTGACAAGATCAGGGATTTCGACTTTGTCAAGGACAACGTAGTCACTCTCACCATTATGTGCGAGCAGATTCAGTCCATTGTAAATGGTGTCCAGTTTTTCATTGTAGGTACAGTATCCCACCATTCCGTGTAAACTGGGCAATTTTCCATAACTGATACTCGTCATTGCGGTGACGGTCATAGATGGAAATACAGTTGATGCCACAGTCCCAACAGTTGAGATATTATCCCAGATCATCC
>JAEOUB010000365.1 GCA_016839545.1 Candidatus Kariarchaeota archaeon
ATAATAATGGATTGGCAAAGAGGCTATTTTGTATAGAACGAGGACATATGGTCTGCCACCAAATCTGGTTCCTCACGCAGTATCCAATGCGTTGCATCAAAAAGGAGGAGTTCTCCATCACTGCAGTGATCCAATGACCTGGACGCCATTCCCTCTGAGAGAAAGAGGTCCTTCTTTCCCCAGAGAATGAGAACCGGGACATCTATCCTACCCCATGAGAGAGATGAGCGATACTGGATCAGTGCCCGGTACCAGTTGATCATAGTTCTGACATTACCCTTCCATGATTTGACATAGTCCTCCAACACATCTTCGGGAAATGTACCGGGACGAGAAGTGCCCACGAGTGATCTCTTCAACATACGAAAATTGAACAAACGAAGGGATAACTGCGGAAGGAGTGGAAGTTGAAAGAAAAAGATGTACCACGACTTTCTGAGCTGACCACGATCCTGTCTCAGGGTCTCTCTCATGGTTCCTGGATGAGGTACATTGACAATCACCACTTTCTCAACCAGTTCAGGATACGTCGATACAAATGCCCAGCTGACTATAGCTCCCCAGTCATGACCTGCCAGAAATACCCTATCTCTGCCCGTCCAAGCAATCAGATCTGCAATGTCATCAACCAGGTGACGGAGTCGGTATGATTTGACCCTGAAGGGAGTATCAGAAAGATTGTAACCCCGCTGATCTGGCAGGATGCAGTAAAATCCTCTCTCAACCAGTAGATCTGCCACACGTTTCCAGCCGTACCAAAATTCAGGAAAGCCATGCAGCAAAATGATAGCCGGATTATCAGGATCACCTGCTGTCATCACATTGAGACTGATCTCACGTAGCTGTACACGATGCTGCTGATAGTCCATTGCTATTTGAGGCTATGAGATGTTTTTCTACCTGTTGATCATAAAATAGATAAGAGTCTAGCTGGTATCTTCTAAACATCAGATTGGTGCAAAATTCCTGAAAATCCTTTTGTATTGGCGAAGGGTCATATTGCTCACTATGAAACTAGACATGAAGAATCTCGGAGTATTCTTGATGAAGAGTGTCATATTCCTTGTCGGTTTCATACTTCTTAACCTGCTATCAATCAGTTTCCAGCTGGAAACCACGATCACTCCGTGGTATCTTCCCCCGGGAATGTATATCGCCATGTTCTATTTCTGTGGATTGGTGTACACTGTCGTCCTCTTTGCCATTATTATTCTGGTGGCAACGTCCTTCTTTGGTCTGAATTTGCTAGAGGCTATGATTCTGGGCATCATCATATCCACAGGATATGGGATTATCACCTGGTTAATGCGGAAAACCTACGAGGGTAGACAGATCTCTATGATCAATATCTCTACCATAAAAATTATGCCAATTATCTTTGCCCTCCCTCTGGCTATCGGTATTGTCAATGCACTTTTAGTACCTGATGAGATCTTGAATTTCATTCCCAGAGTTGTGACCTTCTGGCTTGGTGATCTGCTTGGAATAATTACAATTGCACCTCTGCTATTTGCCATCGCATTTGAATATCAGGATAGGAAGGAACAGAACCTTTCATTCATTGATTCAAAAAGACTGGGAGAGATGATTAAGAATGAAAATTATGTATTCCCGATATTGGTGATTATCACATTGATCACTCTGTCAATAATATCATTTTCACAGCCGTATGGTCTCAATCTCTTCTTTCTAGTAATCATCCCATTTCTCATAAACTCACTTGCCAAAACCGAGAAACGCTTTCTCTTTCAGACGGGGATAATCAACATCATGATTTTCCTGATACTAATCTCTAACCAGTTTGATATTGGAGCATTGGAATTCATTGAGTTTCAAATTGAGATATTAGCAAGCGGTCTCATGTCAGTCTTCCTGTTTGTCTCCTACTCTAGGACACGCGATGAGACGCTTGCCAAAGAGGAAATAGCCAGCAGGTTGGTACAGGCAGAGCGATTTGATGCCCTCGGTAGGCTCGCAGGTGGAATTGCTCACGATTTCAATAACCTGATGCATGTAGTACGTACCAATACAGAGTATATCAGTCTTGATGACCAACTCAGCCCTGATATTAAATCAAGTCTCGAGACTATTGATCAATCGCTAGAGAGAGGTTCAGAACTAATAGACCAGATACTCACATTCGGCAAAAGCAAATCTCTCAGACTCTCTAAGGTGGACGTCAATGAATTCATTAAAACGAGATCTGAGATATTTGAAGGGTTGATAGATGATCTGCATATTATAGACCATCATTTTGAACCGCTGCCTGATATTGCATTGGATCAGCTCCAATTTGAACAGGTATTCATCAACATGATTGCCAATGCGCGTGA
Source organism: Candidatus Kariarchaeota archaeon (assembly GCA_016839545.1). Classification (GTDB taxonomy): domain Archaea; phylum Asgardarchaeota; class Heimdallarchaeia; order Heimdallarchaeales; family Kariarchaeaceae; genus Kariarchaeum. Next base: position 2,334 of record JAEOUB010000365.1, read on the forward strand.
TTCAATGCCGGAAGGAGGAAAAATAGGGATTTCCACTCGCTTCGTGAAGGTGGAGAGGGAAATGGAAGGTGTGGTAGGCAACATTCTGCCACAGGATTACATTGTCATCACTATCTCAGATCAGGGAAGTGGAATACGCCACGACATCCAGGGCTTGATTTTCGATCCCTTTTTCACAACCAAGCCAAAAGGCAAAGGAGCTGGATTGGGCCTATCCATTGTACTGGGCATTATACAGAACCATGAAGGTCATATTCTGCTGAGATCAGGAAATCAAGGAACCAGTTTTGAGCTCTACTTCCCCCTGACTACTGAGTTGAAAGCAGAGAATGAGATCATCACACGACTTGATGAGGAAGTGGCAGGCGAAATTCCCCAGGATATTCATGTGATCATTGTTGACGATAATGAGGAGCTACTCAATGGAATCAGTGCATATTTTGACCAGAAAGGAGTCAAATATACTGCATACCAAAGCCCCATCGAGTGCTTGAGAGATCTGCAGAATGAGGAGATGAATTTTGATATACTCATCTCAGATGTTATCATGCCAAATCTCAATGGTGTTACGCTTGCTGATGAGATGAAACAGAAATACCCGAATATCCCCGTAATTTTCATTACAGGATACCCAGATAAGTTTCTCAATACCGGTATCGATTTTGAGTACACAACTCTTCAGAAACCATTCACTATGGACCAGATGTTCAAGGAGATTTGTCTGGTGGTTGTGAATCCTTCGTAAACTCAACTATCTCTTTCAGATTCCAAGAGAAAGGCTTAGTTGATCAGAGCCGGCTTGGTATCAGGATATTTGTCAATAATTCTATGCAACCGTTTTGCTTTAAGATGCTATCTCATCAGTGATGGGTTGTCGAATGACCAGCTATTGATCATCAGGTCTAAATGATGAGGCAGGAAGCTGAAGCTATGAGTCTGAAGGAGGAAATTGGACATTGGATCGCCAGAGACCTCCCACGTCGGGGAACCATGGGGTTTGGAAGTGGCAGTACAGTTAATGCTATCATCTCAGTTCTTGGAAATGATTTTTCTGAGATCAAATGGATTGCAGGATCACGAGCAACTTCTGACCAGCTGAGTGACCATGGATTGAAGGAAACTGAGCCAGCACACATGTCTGTCTGTATTGATGGTGCCGACCAGCTACTGAAGGAGGGAATACTACTCAAGGGCGGTGGAGGAGCTCTTTTCAGAGAGAAAGTACTGTGGGGACTTGCAGACACTGTTATTGTGGGGATCACCTACGACAAGGTAGTATCGAGCCTGACCCATCCATTAGCTATTGAGATTGATCCTTTTGCAGAAGGGCTGGTTAGACAGAGTATTCTTGACCGGTATTCATGTGATCTTGCCCTGCGAGGCGGAGAAAATCCCTTTATGACGGATAACGGAAACTGGATACTTGATTGCAGCAATTTACTGCAGACCATGACTGCAGAGGAGATTGTAGAACTGCACCACTGGCTCAAATCACTTACAGGAGTGATTGAAACCGGTATTTTCGTCGAGCAACGGGGAAGATGCAAGGTCATTGTCGCATCTGAAAATGGTATAGAAGAGCTGAGAATGTAATCAGATTATGAGCAACTGTTGAAGTGATGACCGCAATACAGTAGAAGTGTGGGGTCAATCTAGGTCCATGATTGATGCTGCAATAGAAAAATACCTGGAAGATATTCGTATACCCCTGCGGTTGAGTTGTCAGCTGGGTAATGGCTATCCACTTGTAATCTCACTCTGGTACCTGTACCGTGATGGAAAATTGTACTGTGCCAGTGGATCATCATCCAAGCTGGTGAGGTATCTCAGGGTGAACAGCAGGGTGGGTTTTGAGGTGGCTGCTGACAGCCCACCGTACTGTGGTGTGAGAGGGTACGGTAGGGTGAGACTGTATGAGGACACGGGGAAGACTATGCTCAGAGAATTGTATGGCCGGTACTTCTCAGATACTGATTCTGAGCTGTTCACCTACCTCACAGCTGATGGCCGTCAGGAGATGGTGGTGGAACTGACTCCTGAGAAAGTGACTACCTGGAATTTCAACGATAGAATGTCTGAATCTGTCAAAATAGAGAGTTCCAAAATCTGCCTGTAGAGAAAAATGTACATTATTGGGACAGTGATACCAATTGCTGCACAGCTGATACTTATATGAAATTGACCAAGTATATATTGTGGGACGCATCCCACGGTGAATTATTATGGCAACCGCAACACAAACCTCCAACATCTTCTCTACACTCTTCAACATCTTCTCCCGTTCCAAGGTATCCAGTGCCTCTATTGTCAAGGAGGAGCTGGCTATCAACCAGCCTCCGATGGAGTCTGATGGAGCAAAAATTGACCTTGAGCTGGCTAAAGGCAATGCCTATGTGAGAAATTACACACACAAGTTCTACTGAGTTAACCTCTTTCCTCCAACTCTGAACACACCTCAACACCTCTGCCCGGTTCTGCCGGGCTTTTTTTTTACGAATCCGATATCCGGTACAGGAGTGCTGAAATGATCAGGAATACCAGTCCCAGACCGATGTTCATGATAATGAATTTCTCCACCAGGTAGGTGTGCTGTGGTGAGATCTCTACTTTCCCAAGTATGGAGAGGTTGAGGCCCAGTGTCAGGTAGAGTGCTGCAGATGTTCCCAGGGTGAGACCCACTCCCTCCAGAGAGCGAGACTTGACCAGAGGAGGGAGTACTCCTGCTATGATCATCCAGACAACGGTGAGTGGGAATGCTCCCTGTATCAGTTCGGGCGGTGGTGCCCCACCTAGATTGAGGATGACCTCACTGGTGATCACAGGATTGAAGATCAGGACTGATAGTATGGCGAGAAATGTCAGGCCCATGGTGAAATAGATAGTGTAGGCTGCCCAGCTCTTCAGCGAGTAGGTATCAGTCAGCCTCTCGTAAGAGACGATGAGCAATGCACCTGCAAGTGCTGAGATGATCAGCATAAACACAGCTGAGAACCAGATATTGGAGATGGTGAGCTGGTGGTAGATTAAAAAGAGCAAACAGGTAATCACACCTGCAAGAGCCCCCAAAGCAGCTTTGTTGCCAGTCATTAAGGATGTCTGATCTATTTTTTTTTTTAATGTTTCTTCAATTGTGCTTTCAGTTTTGAACGTAGTGAGAGGAATAAAAATATTCAAGCCAATACCTGCCTGTGACCTCTCCCTACGACTTACCTCATGATCGTGATCTGATTGATGACCTGCTGAACTCACCGCTGCATCCTGTGATGATATCATTCCTTAACACCGGAGGAAGCCAGACGGCGACCCCCGTATGGACTCATTTTAACCCGGACGACTCATGCTTTTACCTGTTCAGCTACAAGAAATCAATGAAGGTGAGAACCATAGAGGCAGGCAATTCCGAGTTCACTCTTACTCTGATCAACCGGGGATCGTACCCAGTGGTCAAAGCAGACGAGCTGCCCTATCTGTCCATGACAGGAACCATGGAGCTGGTTGATGATACTTCGGTTGACAATATCCACGAGCTCCATATCAAACTGCTGGAGAAATACAACAGTGCGGACCAGGAGATATGGGTGGGAGAGCTGATAGAGAAACTGAGAGGAAAACCTGAGGGGACATGGATGCTGAGATTCACTCCCGGAAGATTGCGATTCTACAAGTAACTACACCTGATCCCTGTCAATTACGCAAACCTGTCAGAAAAGTACCAGTCACCAAAAAATGTTATAGAGTCACATCCTTTTCCCGTTCCTATGGCAAAGAAAAGTGTGAAATCCTATGAGGAAGTCAAAACAGGCTGGCTTGACAAGAAGTTCTACGAGAAGGAGGTAAAACGACTCCAGCAGGAACTGGTTAAACTCCAATATTATGTCAAGGAGAAGGGTCTCAAGCTACTGATCACCTTTGACGGGAGAGATGCTGCAGGAAAAGGAGGGATCATCAAGCGGATCACCGAACCTCTCAACCCCCGTGGTGTGCGACTGGTAGCTCTGCCCAAACCATCTGATACGGAGGCCACCCAGTGGTACTTTCAGCGATATGTGGCACACCTGCCAGCAGCAGGAGAGATCGTCATCTTCGACCGTTCCTGGTACAACCGTGCTGGCGTCGAGAGAGTAATGGACTTCTGCACTGATGAGCAGTACTGGAACTAGGATACTAAATTCGTACCTGAAAACCTGATTATTTTCTGATAATCGTAGATATTGTGGCTTTTTAGTAACGACCGAGAAAATC
>JAEOUB010000038.1 GCA_016839545.1 Candidatus Kariarchaeota archaeon
AGCACCTACACGACCTCTAGTTACTCAGCACTATGATTCGTGTATTCAGATGCTTAATATCGACCTTGAAGACGTCCAAGTTATCTCAGGTGAAACAAGTCCTGAGGAGAGATCGACACTATGGCAAAGAGGAAAAGTATTCATTGCCACACCTCAAACTCTCAGGAATGATATCATTGCTAACCGTATCGATCTTAAGAAGGTAAGTTTGATCTGTTTTGATGAAGCTCATCGGGCAGTAGGAGATGATCCTTATGTCCTATGTGCGGAGCAGTATAACCTTCGAAATCCCAAAGGTAGAATACTAGGTTTTACTGCGTCACCCGGGAGTTCAGATAAAATAACCACTATTTTGGAAAATCTTCATCTTTCTCAATTTGAGTATATGGATGAAGATCATCCTCAGGTCAAACCTTATGTCCATAACACCACTGAAAACTGGGTTTGGGTTGATCTTCCTCCTGAATTTCAACAAATCCTATCACTCCTTAACGAAATCGTAAAGGAACATCTGATCAATTTGAAGGAGATTGGTGCAGTTTCATCGATAGTAATCTCAAGGGTACCTAAGAGAGTTATTCTTCAGATTCCCTCCTATTTGAATTCCAATCGTGAGAACCTAGATGATGACTCATTCTTCACTGGAATGAGTAGTTATGGGCAGCTGATGCTCCTGTATCAGGGGATTGAAATGCTGGAAACCCAGGGGATCACTACATTCCACAAATATCTGCAGGACAAACAGATCGAGCTGGAGAAGTCTAAAAAGAAATCACTTTTACGTTTACTTTCCACTCCCACGATGAAGCAAATTTTGAAATTGACAGAGAATTTGATCCTCAACTCAACCTATCATCCAAAACTAGAGAAATTACAATCTCTGGTTCATGAGCAAATCAACCAGTCCACCGACAGTCGTATCCTAATATTCGCAAATTACAAAGCGACCACATCTTTTCTTGTCGATCAGTTGGGGAGTATAGACGGTGTCAGTGCCCATAGATTTGTGGGTCAATCCAGTTCAAATTACGGGAAGGGATTGAGTCAAAAGGAACAGAAACAGATCATGGACCAGTTCAGAAATGGGGAGTATAACGTACTTGTTAGCACCAGTGTTGGTGAAGAAGGTCTTGATGTTGCGCAATGTGATCTTGTGATATTCTATGATGTGACCCCTTCTTCAACCAGATATATTCAAAGGAGTGGACGAACAGGAAGAGCACGTGAAGGAAGGGTCGTGATTTTAATAACAAAGGGCACACGTGATGAAGGTTATTTTTACGCATCGCAAAGGCAGAAATCTCAATTAAAACAAGCCGCAAAAGAGATCAAAATCCAACTTTCCGAAGAGAAGGAAGCCAAGCAACAAACGGATCTTCATTCATTCTTTGATGAGACTGATGACACTCAAATAAAGGTAGCTGAGGTAAAGGAGCAAAAATTTGATGGTAGCCGTCCTGTAATCTATGTTGATCATCGAGAACGAGGGACTGGGCTGATCAGAAAACTCCTGAAAGAAAACATAGAATTAAAACAAACGACACTTCCCGTGGGAGATTTTATATTGTCCTCAAGAGTAGCGGTCGAAAGAAAAACCACCAGAGATTTCAGCCAGACGTTAATACGTGGAGATTTATTCGATCAATTAATTCAACTCAAAGCTACATATTTGAGTCCTATCTTACTTATAGAGGGATCTGATCTATTCTCCAGCAGTATTAACTCTGCTGCAATTATAGGTACACTGAATTCCATTCTTGTCGATTACGGTATTCCTATTATCCAGACTGTTGATGAGGATGATACACTACTCCGCCTTGTATCAATTGCAAAACGAGAGCAAGAAAGAAAAGATCGTACACCTCAGATAAGAGGCGGAAGACAGGAAGATACGCTGCTAGAGCAACAACTTTCATTTCTTGCTTCACTTCCCAACATCAATAATATCCTAGCCGAACGAATTCTGACGCAGTTCAAAACACCCATGGAGTTTCTGAATGCTCCGGTGGAAGAAATGAGGAAAGTCCACGGTATCGGGCCTCAGATAGCCCATTCCATTAAGGAACTGGTTGATAGTGATACACGCAGTTCATAGGATTTCTTGTAATTTTTTGATAGTTTCAGCCAATTTGATGATTTTATCCGGATCCTCCTCAGCCTGTAGTTGCTTTTTCAGTGACATAATTTTCTGATATATGGGATCCTCATCTTGATGCAATTCCTTCAGTTCAGCTTTGTTCAAACTTGACTCGCGGATCACTCCTTTGTCACAGTAGGCACAACGCATAGCACCGTCATTCAGCTTGTAAATGGGATTATTACAGTCAGGACACGCATCCTGAAGCATAGTTGCACCTTTCAAAAGTAATTCTGACGCTCTTCTTACAGCATCATCATTCATAATTTCTGATTTCTCTCACATGATATATCTGTTCCGGAGAGAAAAATGGCCTGAGTGGGATTTGAACCCACGTTCAATGCGTCCCGAACGCATCATGATGCCAGGCTTCACTATCAGGCCGTATTTTTAGACGAATGGGTTAAATCGTGAATTTGCGAGAAGTACAAAGAAGATGAGTGAGCTCGTGAGAATAACTACAGCTCTAGGACCAATTTTAATGCCGGGCAGATCCTCATCAAAGTATCGCATTAGACCTGCACCAGTTGATGGCATAGGTGCACTTTCTTTTTTACCTGCACTTCTTCTTCGCTGAGACATACTATTTATGCGTAAATCAGTCAAATAAAAAGGTTATTTCTTATTTCACAATAACAAGTTATGCTATTTGGAGTTAACTCTTGGAAATATTACGCGGGTGGGTTGAATTACGTACCCTTGTTCCATAGTCGGGATTTGATCAGATGATTCAAGAGCTCTTCCTAATGCAACTAATTCTCCCTTAACAGTCATGATCTTAACAATCTCATCCTGTTTGAAATGCTGGTATCCAATGATCGCCGGTATTGCAAGCTTAGCACCATTTACAAGTGATTCAATTGCATTGTTCCTAATCACAAGGGTTGAAACTTGAGAGAGTACTTCTTCCATAGGTCGGATAACTTTGCGTAATTTCATGTCTCCTAATCCTTCTTGGGCTTCTTGGATGGCATCATAGAGATCGTGTAACGTAATAGTTTCCTGTTCATCGAATCCCGCGGAAACGATTCTACGGAGCTCTTTCATATGTCCTTTAGTCCCCAACACCTTCCCAATATCTTGACAAAGCGTTCTGATATACGTTCCAGCCTGACATTTGATATCAAGTAGATACTGATTTTCCACCTGATCTTTCACTTCTATGGAGAAGATGGTTCTGATTCTTAATTTCCTAGCTACATTGGATTTGAGGGGAGGAAACTGGTAGATTCTTCCTTGAAATTCGCGAAGTACTTCTTTCAAATCTTCTAGCTCAACTGATTTCTTTAGCTGTAGGTTGCAAATGTATCTCTTTTCTGACTCGGCAAATACAGATAGTATCTTTGTACTGTGACCTAGTGCAACAGGAAGTACTCCTGATACCGCCGGATCTAAAGTTCCTGAATGTCCTTCTTTTTCAAGTCCTGTAATCTTTTTCACAGTAGAAACAACATCGTGAGAAGTAGGTCCTGCAGGTTTATCTAGAATTATGTAACCTTTTGAGATGTAATCTTCCCAATTTCGGTCCCGAGGC
>JAEOUB010000366.1 GCA_016839545.1 Candidatus Kariarchaeota archaeon
GATGCTGCCATCAGTACAGGTCTGATACTCATCGCAGCCTACTTCATGTACTATGGTTCAGAGGCACTACTCAATCCTGTTAATTCACGTGGTATCACACCCTACCTCAGCTACTTCACCGAGAGTGACAATCTCAACGATGCCCTGCTACCGGAGGATCTCACCCAGGCAAAGGCTAGGACAATGCTCCTTACCATCATCTACCTGGTTGAGTGTCTGTTTGTATTCAGTATCATCCGTGTCAATCAGGCGGTGTGGGATATCAAAGACGAGCTCAACGGCGATGTCTTTGTCATGATCCTTAGCCCACTTGTCTTCCACTTCTCAATGATGTACATCACACCGATCCAACTGAGCCTCTTCAATGGAGGTGTTGCATTTGAGCTGATACCTCTATCATTTGGTGATCTGGCTCTGGCATTTGTGTTTGCCGCCATTCCCATCATTGCCATGGAGGCCTATAAGTACTATGTACGCGTTATTGAGAGAGATCAATTCTAGACCTTGACAGAAAACTGCAACTCCAAGGTACTATGAAAGACCCATATAGTTGTGCCATAAAATCAGATTAGTTGAATGAGAAACATCCCGTGAATAACAAACATTTAATTGAAGATCAACCAAAATTGTTTGAGTGTCTAATTCTGAGATCGTAGACTCTAAGGAGATTAGCTCCATTAAAATTGCAAAAGAGTCTCATGAGAAGGCAAAGTTAGGTCGTCCTTCGAGATATCTCAGGGTACAGAAGTACCTGCTCTATATATTTGCAATTCTTGCAGCTGGTTTCATAGAGTTACTGATTATTATCCTCTTTTCTCAGATTTGAATGAGTTTTTTGTGAAGTAGTGCTGACTTTCTATGAGCTTGTAGTCTGTCGATTTCGGTCAATGTTGCTTAGGTCGCAATAAGCGGTCCAATTAAACCCTCTCAAGTCTCTGATACGTCATATAGTCATGTGGTCAAATTTCTGAGGTGCTTCGACATCCTGCCTCTCCTTGTTCTGGTATGCCCCTTCAGGAGCGTGAACCATCACTTTACGGTTGGAAAGATTATCCATGAATTTATCCAGTTCACCACCTGACGTATGACCAGACATCTTGACTCGCCGGATCTGTTGCTGATAGCGACCCAGTAGATGATTGTGGTTCTGAAGGAGGTGATATCCAAGGGTGTTAGGTGCCTGGTATCCACAAAGAATGACCGAGGTTCGGTCGTCTTCTTTGGTATCATCAAATAACCAGCGGGATGTACCAGCCTGTAACATACCCTGACCTGCAATAACTATGGATTTCTCCACGAATTCCTCAGGTTTCACCGTTGGTGCGATGATTGTACCACCCGATCCTTTCGTGGGACTTCTCCCCACAGTAATATTCAATTTGGATGCCAGCTTTCCTCCCATGCCCGTGAGATATATCGTCCAGTCTTTTTCAGCACCCAGTTTTTTCAACTCAAACAAAATCTCCTGTGAGCGACCCATCGAGAAAGCAGGGATAAGTATCCTGTCAGAAGACTCAAGTGCAGCCTTCAGACCGACTTCTGCAGGATCATAGGTATCATATCTCTCGAAATACGTAGAATCAAATAGGGTGATATCTGCATCAGTTGGGAATGTAGCTCCTTTGTCGATGTTACAATCTCCCGTATACAAGATCCGTTTGCCGCCGATCTCGATATCGAAACCGAGAGATCCAAACAGGTGGGATGCATCATGACTGGTCACCTTGATGCTGGGAAGAAGTCGTTTGGTCTCACCAACTTTGAAGTCGTGGAAATTATTGAGTGCGTTGAGAATAGATCCTCTGGATACCAATCTTTTGAGATATGGATCAGCCTCCACCACATCATGGTCCACGTTACCCCAGGTCAGCCGTCTTGTATCTCCCCATAACATCTCGGTCATCACTCGGGTGTGAGCATGCCCAAACCATGGTAACTTCCTCTCAGAGCCATACAGCAGGGGTAGAGAACCTGAATGATCCATATGGGCATGTGATATCAGAACAAAATCGAGTTTATCCATCAGCGGAAGCCATCTACTTGATGAAGTATTGACTACAGACATTCCAAAATCCATCATAAATGAACCAAAGTTGGATTTGACTACAATCGCAGAGTGACCGATATGAGGACCTCCAGGGTAGTAGATCCTGACATTTTCCTCCAGCTCAGGTTTGGAGTAGACAAATCTAGGAAGCCAATTCATGGTGAGACTCTGGGGAATATCAGCCAATTCGGTCATCATATCGATAGTCCTAGGCTCAAAACCCGCAATTTTGTCTCCTAATACGTCATGAGAGAGAGGAAATTGCTGGAGATACGTATCCTCCTCAAAAGATTGTAGAGTGTCCTCGTAGGATTTCGACTCAATCTTCACTCTTCGGGACAGGAGGAGATCTGTTATCAGAGATCTCTGATCTGCATCTACCCAGTGCTGCAATTCCTCAAGATCGTCATTATCTGAATTTTCAATAATATCCTGAAAATACTCGGGACGCTGAACAACAGACTGGTACTTGGTCTCAACAAACTCGTAGCTGGATGTATCCTCTCCCAGTTCATCAGCAATGGTTTTGACCTCGATAAAATCAAAGGAATTGACTCCAAAATCACGCATATGAGCTTTGAAAAAAGTAATTGAGTCAATAGGTTTTGAATAGGTTTTGAGTAGAGTCAGGTATGCACAACGTACCAAATCACGTTTTGATAGCCGATTTGCAGTGTAGAATAAATTCAGAATAACTCTCACATCTGTGATATCGAGTTTGTTGTTATGATACAGACAGATCGCACAGATAAGTGCTGACCCCAACTCGTGCTCCTCTGCAAATACTTCAAACTCTACTTCTTTCCACAATAATTGCTGAATTGCCAGAAGAAGTTCTGAAACATTGGTTTCTGATCCCACTACTTCTAATAATAGTTCATCAATGCCAAGCTCACCTTTGAGCACAGACAGGATATGATCCACATGTCCACCCGAGTATCATTCTATTAAGCTATGACTACTTTCAGATAATTTCTTGGCAGGTTGCAACTTTGCAAACGTATAAGTTTGTACTAATGCGAGAAGGTGTATGACTCTAGAACTGGGATCTCAACCAATAGATTTCAACCTGCTTGGAACCGACGATCAGAGGTACTCTCTTGATAGCTTCAAGGAGAGTAACTTGCTAGCAATTATCTTCTCCTGCAATCATTGCCCCTATGTTGTTGCATCCGAGCGTGAATTCAAAGAATTACAGAGTGAGTATGGCCCCAAAGGTCTTCAGCTAGTGGCAATTAATTCAAACTCTGCAAATCCTGACTATCCTGGTGACTCTTTCGACAATATGAAAAAGAGAGCTGAGGAGAAAGAGTTTAACTTTCCCTATCTGGATGACCATGATCAAGGTCTTGCAAGGAAATATGGTGCTGGGAGAACTCCTGAGATCTATCTCTATGATGAGAATCGATCTCTAGTCTACCATGGCAGGATTAATGACAATCCTACCAAACATGACCAGATAACCCGTCATGACCTTAGAGAGGCTATCGATGAGCTGCTGGAAGGTAAATCTGTATCTGTCGACAAAGTACCAGCTATTGGCTGTTCTATCAAATTTGTAAACTGATCTTTGTAGTGGTCCACTCTGCAAATTTTTTTGAGAGAGAGGAAAATTCTCAGGTCATGGAGTTCAAATTCGCGACACCCAAGAATCTACTTCTTGACATTGTCCGAGAGAAACATGACCAATTGGAGGATATCCTAGTTGAGGTTGGAATTGACTGCTGGATAGTATTCGTCCGAGAGACTTCCGCCAATCCAGATCCCGTTCAGAATTTGGTTATCGGGGGAGATGTTGTCTGGGATTCAGCGTTCATCTTCTACAAATCAGAAGATAGATATGAGAAAATAGCCATTATTGGCAACTTTGACGCTGATGC
>JAEOUB010000367.1 GCA_016839545.1 Candidatus Kariarchaeota archaeon
AGGGGAAGGGTGTGTCCAGCTTTTCTTATAGAGAAGAGTCGCTGGTCAGTCTGTAATCGCAGGCTATCAACCTGGACAAACAGTGGAAATTGCGTATCCAGTACCTCCAGATCTATCAGAGAGGTGGCAGAGAGAATTTGCCGGGTACCCACAACATCTCTTGATGCCACAGCAAGGAACTGAACGACATCAGATGGATGCTGGATAACCAGTCCTCCAAGATTGAGACCCATGGCAGTGGATCCAGTTGGTGTGGAGAACAGGACGGCATTTGCAGAGTCAAGATCGGGAAATACTGATCGGTTATCCACCAGCAGGTCATACCTCATCCGGGTATTGGGATGGGATGATTCGATATAGATATCATTGAGTGCCCAATGCATGGTCCCATCAATGTCAATTTGCAGCATGAGTCTGTGTTCTACCTCGTAATCAGATGAGCTGATGGCTTGCAGCACCTGAGCAAAATTGTCAAATGACTGTTGTGCAAAGAATGAGGAGTCTCCACGGGTCTCTACTACCAGAACAGGTGGTACCTTCGTACCATTCTGCACCAGGCCCAGTACATCACTGTCAGAGAAGACGATCAGCAGATCTGCATCGGAGTGATTGGGCTGTAGTGTCAAACCTGCCACTGTCACCATCTTCTCCAGTGAGATCCGTTCCTCTTCTGATACCAGTTCGGATGGGTACAGGCAGATATTGTCCACTTCCCAGATACTGACCATATCCTATTCCCTAATACCTGACACTTGAGTCTTACCCGGAGTGGGAAAACCTTTCACAATTATTGCACCGCAATGAGGCAAGGATAAAAAAATGATAATGGAGGTCAGGTCTTTATGCTGATTGTCATTGCGACCAAGTTCCTGCTCAAGGGTGCAGTCAAGAAACTGGTTGTGCAGCCGGCAATCACTGCCACACTGAGTGTGATACCAAAAAGCGGACTGGTTGATGTCATCCTCATGGGGCAATCATTGAGTTTTACCACCTCAGACCTGCTAAAATTTGGAATTGAGAAGCTGTATGAGAGATACGGGGAGAAAGCTATAGATTTCCAGATAACCAAGCTTCAGAGTCAGATCTACCAGATACGTCCTGCAAATGAGCTGGCAGCCCATTTCTTCAGGGAATATATCGACGAGGAGGAACTTCTTATCGATCTTGACAGGGTTGACCAGTATCTAGATCTCCTCTACGATGAAGATATGGCATCAGTTGAAGAGAATGAATTGGAGCTTGACAGTGCCGCACTGCAGATCCTTCACGATCTCGATACTCTGATTGAACGAGCACCTGATCACACCTTTATCACACCACAGCGTGAACTGGAGCTCATCGAGGAGGTCATGCAGAAGAATATGGACCTGGTAGACAAAACAGTGGTTGAGAAATCCCTGAACTGGGAGAACCCACAATCTGCAATGGAAGAGGTACTCATGGACTTTCCCAGTGCTCCACATCAGGTGGTAACAGATGAGCAGGCGATCAATGACATTCTCGCCAAGTTTGAGGCAGAGGTCAAACACTCGGGTAGAAGACGGCAAAAACTTACCTGAATTGATAGTGAGGACAAACCAACTCTTTTACAATCAACCCCCTTTATGCCCTCTATGGAATACACAATCCAAAACTGGCAGATGGTGTATGATGATTGTTTCCTTCTCTATGAGAAAGTCAAGAAAGATGGGTTTGAACCGCATGTCGTGATCGGTGTTGCCCGTGGTGGCTGGATACCTGCTCGATTGTTGGCTGACTTTTTCCACCTCAAGGCTACAGGTAATATCAAGGCTGAAGCCTATACCATGGTGGGCCAGGAGGAGATCGAGCCTCAGATCACACAACCATTATCGATTGATATCAGGGGCAAGAATGTCTTGCTGGTGGATGATGTTGCTGATTCTGGAGAGACTCTGCTTGCAGTACTTGACTCAATCAGGGCACAGGAACCTGCAGAGATCAAGACAGCAGTACTGTACTGCAAGCCCCGGTCAGTTATCGCCCCTGACTATTTTGTCAATACCACATCCAACTGGATTGTATTCTCATGGAGTATTTACGAGGCACTCAGTGATTTCACCCGTATCTGGGGTAAGGAGGGGCTGGACAGGACCCAGATAATTGCCAAGTGCAAGGACATCGGTATTCCGAACCAGATAGTGGATACCTTCTTTCACGAGTAATCCTGGTCTATAGATTTAGGAATCATAATCAAGAAAAGATCGTCGTTCTCGCTCAATCTCAGGTCTTGGTGCATACTGTCGCTGCTTGATTTCTTCAGGTACTTCAACCTCCTCTTCCTCCACACGGACGAGTCGAGATGTTGTCTTTCCCAGTTCCTCGGCAGTTACCAGCTCCCTGTCAAAGATGGTATTCTCAACTCCCTGCAGGTAGTTGGACAGCTGTTGAAAGACATCAAAGACGTGATAGTGCTCAGTCACTGAGGTCTCCATGTACCGGATAGGTGCATTGTATGCGCGCTGATGATCGCGGATCCACTGCAGTGCCGTCTCAGTACTGATACTGGTCTCAACCCGATCTCGCAGATCGAGCTTGTTGCCCACGACAACGATGGGAATCTCAAGATCAACATAGGTCAGTAATTCCTGCATCCAGGCATCAAGTGACCTGAATGTCCGTGGCTTGCCAATATCAAACACGAGTATGGCACCCTGAGATCCCCGATAATAGCTCTTGCGGACCTCACGAAAATTGTCCTGACCTGCCAGATCATAGAGCTGCAACATGAAATCACCCTTGCGGTGGACTGAAAAGTCTGCCCCCATTGTCATCGAGTAATTCTCCTCGAAGCGGTTCCCAGTAAACTCACGACGTAGGCTCGTTTTACCCACGGTTCCATCGCCAATCAGGATTATTTTCACCATCCTTGTCTTGATTGAACCGGGAGAAGACATGTATTTTACTC
>JAEOUB010000368.1 GCA_016839545.1 Candidatus Kariarchaeota archaeon
CATACCCGGTTAATGTGGACTATGTCTTCCAAATCGGAGATTTCGGGATGCCGTATTGTAATCTCTTCCTCCGACATTGGATAAGTCGAGTATGAAAATGGGTTAAAAAGCCTCACCATACCTTACTTTGAATTTGTTTCGTAATAATCAGTACTAATTTTCTTGCTGTATTTTAATTTGACTTGGTGGATGTCAAAACCTTATAGAAATACGGAAAACGGTGACCAAATATGTCAGAGGAAGAGTCCTTAATATGCTGGAATTGCCTACAAAGAACGCCAGCAGGGACTTGTCTCCACTGCGGTTCTCTTCTTGAAGATCCCAACAGTATCGTGGATCAAGAGGATCAACTGCCACCTCGGTTAATTTCCATCCAAAAACGGGATTCTGAACAGGTGTTCATTGATCTGAATCAGATTGAAGATCTGGTGAAGTCTAACTTTAGTATTACTGACACAAACACAATGAATGAGGTTGCTTTTTACATCGTCGACCCTGGTGCAGAGCTTGATTCTCGATTTGAGAAGTTACTTTCCGACAGCAAATCAATTGAGGCAGGGCTCATTTCCAAGGTAGAACGTGATAATCAAGACAGATTGAAAGTCAGTTATTTCTACAAGGAACCTGTCACTCGATCGGATTACCGTACTCTGATGCTTCTCTTCATGTTTTCTATGATCTCTGTCTTTTTGGCAGGTTTTTTCAATTATTCACAAATTGATTTAGCCTTACAAAGGTCCCGAGACACAGGTTTCGTCATATTTGATGTAGTGATCTCATTTCAGGCACTGATCCATTCTGTTCTTTTCACCTCTTCTTTGCTTCTCTTGTTACTGGTGAAGGATTTTGCCCTATTTCGGAAAGTCCGTTCAGGAACCGCAAGCCTGAGTCCCTTCTATATCCCAGCTCCGCCAATATTTGAGCTTGGTACATTGGGTAGCGTTTATCGTCAAAGTATCCTGCACACCAATCGATCAGATATGTCCAATCAGTTACTGCGGTGGCCAATTTTATCCTGGGTGCTTTCTTTGACAATAATTCTCCTTACTCTGCCATTAGCAACCTACAATCCTGAAGCTGCAACACTGTATTCAGAGCACTCCATTCTTGCAAATGGTAAATTTGAGCCAGTTATTTTCTCATTATTAGCCCAAGCTTCCAACATGTTTCTAGGGACAGATCTCAATCTATCAGGAGCTCTCACACAATCATATATCTTCCACCCGCTGACACTCGGAGCTCTTGCAGGTTTCTATATCACCAGTTTCAGTTTACTACCTGCTGCACATCTTACTGGAGGTTATTTCATTCGATCTGCATTCAAAGGCAAAAGGAGACACTCGACCTTCACTTATCTTACCATTTTTGCACTGATATTCGTACATTGGCTACTCGCTTCATTTATGTTTTTGATCCATGAGATGCTCAAGAGCCCAGAAATATTAAATGAAGAATCAAAGACAAGGTCGAAAATACTACTTCTCCCATTTTTCATTATTCTCGCCTTAAGTTTCCCTTTCAACCTATCGTTCCTCAGTCTTTACTGATACAAATTACTTCAATTTTACAGATCTCTTTGAAGAGTACGAACAAACTCATTAATACCTCAATTATTAGGAATATTAGTGAAAATCCGAAAGGATCTTGTGGATATTGTCTACTTCGGCTTTTTTGGTCTATTGATCATCCTTTTTCTCACTGGTCAATTTAGTTCCCTTACCGGTACAACTTTGGTAGTGATTGACAACCCTGATCCTAATTCGATGTTTCCAACGTACTTCCAGGGAGATCTGTTTATTATCTATAAGAATCAACCTGAAAGCATTGAAATTGGCGATGTAGTCGTCTACACACTCAACAATGGGAATAGCAGGATAATTCACAGAGTAATAGATATAGAACTAGTTGATGGGCAGTACTATTACCGGGTGAAAGGCGATAATCCGGTGACCAACTATTCACCTGATATTGCAAATGGAGGAACTCTCATCTCTTTCGAGCAGCTCATTGGAAAGGTTGTGGGACGGATCCCATTTATTGGACACTACTCTCTTGCAATGCAGAGGAATTTTGCTGTGCAGTTTCTTATCTATCTGAGTGCGTTTGCTATTGCAATTGTTGTGATATTCGCGCCAAATGATGAGGATGAAGATGAAGAGAAATATCATGATATCTCACGGGAAAATTACAGTGTATGGAAGAATCAACAAACTGAACGAGTCAAATCCTTCTTCTGGTTTGCGTTCAAGTCAAGATACCGGATTTTGGGTATTGCATTCACCTTGATTTTGATTATGATGATATTGGTACCCCTCTTTGTACCCGTCCTTGTCCCGATGTCGTATGATGAACCAATAGGTGTCACAGAAATTGAGATCAATAGAGATATCAGAATCTCTGAATCACTACCTGGGGTAGGAGTTCAATTCTACAATTTGTCGATACATATTTTTGACGATACCTCAAGATTCACCAAGATATTGGGTTATACTCTGAATGTGAGAACTTTGGCAGGCGATATAATTGACACCACCATTTGGGATACCTCAAGAACCATGAAGGGTCAATTTGTGGTAGGAGGGTCCATAACAATAGATGAGGATATCTTTGCGACTTTCCCCGATGGGACTGAGTTACAGGCTGAAGTAACATTGCAAATTCAAAGAGGATTTTCTGTTGAGGAGCTTGCACCATTTGTCCAGTCATTCACAACTGAGGCAAACCCCACTATTGGCAGCTGAACTACTGAATTTGACATAAAATGTAGTTTTTCTAACACGCTCGTCTAGATCTCGATATGACATAAGTATAAAAAAACCAAAACAAACATACAACCGTTCATGATGTACAGGAGTACTCCTAGAGCAGGGGTGCTCACAAGATTTAAATAAAATTATTGTATACCATGAATCGTAAGTAAGTATTTACCACTGTGCGGTGAATAACTTGCTGACAAACAAGAGGAAAACAACATGTTTCGAATTTACAATCTCGCAAAACGCAAGAAAGGTGTCTCTCCTGTTATCGCAGTGGTACTCCTTATCGCACTCACAGTTGCAGCCGCAGCTGTGATCTGGGCAATTACACAGGGACTCATTGGTGGAGCTGCTGGTGCAGTTTCCTACAATGTTACTGATACTACATCTGCCACCGCTACAGTCCGTGTAGAAATTTCAATTACTGCTGATGCAACAATCGCTTCTGCAAATCTGGTGAACTCTACAAACACATACCTAGTTGATGCTATCAATCCCACTACCCTTACTGCAAATGATGAAGCAATTGTGACTTTCAGTTCAACAGCTGCTGGTATTGCTACAGGTTCATATGATCTGGAGATTACCTTCACAGTTGATGGAAATGACCAAGTTGAAACCATCTCAGTTGCATTTAATTAATTAGAGCAATTAAATCCATAATTCAAACATCACGTTCAAAATCAACACTATTAAATTATAATAATTTTCAATTCATTTGTTAGCTATCATGAACAGAATGAGATTCTCAATTATCCTCTTTCTTATCATCTCATTTTCCGCATTATCATCCACTGCGGAACCAATCTATGGTACAGAGCCTTCGACTTCCAATCCCTCTCTTATGGTACAGAAGTGGGTATCTGACAGTCAGGTCCTAGTTGGTGAAACAATCACTGTCCATGTGAACATCACTAACATCAGTGATGATTTTGCCTACAATCTAACAATTCAGGAGCCTGTGTTCAATAGCCTCGTCTTTGATACAGTCCAGGAGTATGAGGAATACATATTTGTCAAACTCGGATATGGAGCTAACTTCTATTATGAATATACCATTACTGCCGATGTGGTGGGTGAGTATACTCTAGAATCAACAAGGATTGATTTTCTGACTGAACAGGGTTTTGCACAC
>JAEOUB010000369.1 GCA_016839545.1 Candidatus Kariarchaeota archaeon
CTAGGATTTTTCCGGTTTTAAACTCTGCAACGAGGGTTGACATTTCTGAGAGACCAACATTGAATCCCTGTTGTTCGGAAGCCAGATAGACTGCACTGGATATTGCCCCCATACTTTCAACATCACGCAGATCAAAATCGAATCTGCTGTTGTGGACTAGAGTCAATCCCGTTTTGTCTGCGAGAATAACTCGGTTCACACCAGGAGTCTGAACTAAGATGTTGAAACATATATTCTGTATTTTTTCCATGGTATCGTCCTCTGTGTGTGGCTCATCAGAGCTATCCTGCCACGCTTTCAGCAGTCCTTACGTAGAACTTATCATCAAGCCCATTTAAAAATCTTCACGATTACATTTGGACTTATATTCTTTTCAGTCCTGACGACCTCTTCTATGCTAGAAGGAAGTCAATCGTAATGATACACTTGACGGAAAGCTTGCCCGTACTTAACTCGTTGTTCTTACTACTTTAAAAATTCCGCTGTTACTCAGAACTAGTAGTTGCCAAACGAAACGAAGAGAATATCGAAAATCAAGACTAAAGGTTTTGGAATGTTGATAGAATTGAACTTAAATAGCTGTGGGAGCTGGTTGATTTGATTAGATGAGTCGTCTAGCCATTGTATCATTGGAGGACTGTAAATCCAAGAAATGCAGCTTGGAATGCATAAAGTACTGTCCAGTCAATCTCACTGGTATAAAATGTATCATTTTGAATGAACAAAAGAAGGCTGAGATCAATGAAAATCTCTGTAATGGATGTGGTATCTGTGTAAAGAAATGCCCATTCAAGGCCTTGGATATCATTAATCTCCCACGAGAGCTAGATGACGAGGTGACTCATCGATATGGAACCAATGGTTTCAAACTTCATAGGTTACCCCAACCTAGAAAAGGACAGGTTCTAGGTCTTGTGGGACAAAATGGATCTGGCAAGAGTACTTCGGTAAAAATTCTTTCTGGTGATGTGCGACCCAATCTTGGAATGGTTGCTGAAGATCCAGATTGGGAAAGTATAATCAAGTATTATCGTGGTTCTGAACTTCAGAATTATTTCAAGACTATCGCTGAGAAAAAGTTGAAAGTTGCCGTAAAACCGCAGGCAGTTGACAAGTTACCCAAAGTTATCAAAGGAGTTGTCAGTGAGCTTATCAATTCTGTTGACGAAAGAGGTGTGGCAGAGCAACTCAAAACAGACTTTTCCCTTGAAAAGGTATGGGATCGTGAAGTTGCGGTCCTTTCGGGTGGTGAGTTGCAACGACTTGCAATTGCAGCAACGCTTGCTAGAGATGCTGATGCCTATTTCATTGATGAACCAACCTCGTACCTGGACATCTCTGAGCGAATGAATATTGCAAAAAGAATTCGTGAACTAGCGGAGGAACGAATTGTGATGGTCGTAGAACACGATCTTGCAATTCTTGACTACCTCAGCGATATGATACAACTCTACTATGGTCAACCTAGTGCCTATGGAGTTGTTACACAGCCTATGTCAGTAAGGGACGGAATCAATAATTTCCTTGAAGGGTATGTTCCTTCGGAAAATATGAGATTTCGACCTGAACCCTTGAAATTCACGAGATCTGAATTGTCAGATCGTGTGATCGACAGAAGATTTCCCATGATTACCTACGGGCGAATGATCAAATCATATGATACATTCTCTGTGGAAATCTTACCTGGTGAACTATTTCCGGGAGACATAATCGGAATTATTGGTCCGAATGGTATAGGGAAATCCACCTTTGCGAAACTTGTTGCTGGTGTGCTTCAACCTACTGAGATTGATGAAGAGGTAGAATTGAAGAGAAAGCGAATTACAGAAGAGAATGAGGAAGAAGAGGATGATAGTCTCGGAGCTAATGAAGAGGGATTGGAACTTACTCTCAGCTATAAACCTCAGTACCTTGAGTCAGATAGCGAAGAAACCGTTGAGAAGGTCCTCCAGAGTGCTAACTATAAAGTACTCACGAGTTCCTTTTACAACACTGAGTTAATTATTCCTCTTGGCATAGAGAAGCTCCTTTCTCACAGACTGTCTACCCTCTCAGGTGGTGAATTGCAGCGAGTAGGAATTGCTGTTTGTCTTGCTAAAGATGCGGATTTGTACCTGATTGACGAGCCCTCAGCCTTCATTTCAGCTGAGGACAGATTGATGGTGGCAAAAACAATCAGAAGGATGGTCATGCATAGGCGATCCGCAGCTTTCGTCATTGAACATGATCTTATGCTTCAAAGCTATATCTCAGACCGGATAATTCATTTTACTGGTGAACCCGGTGTCAGGGGTAGTGCTTCTGAGCCATTATCTGTTAGAGATGGAATGAATGCATTTCTTAAGCTTCAAGGAGTGACTTTCAGAAGAGATCATAACACTGGAAGACCACGAGTCAACAAGCTTGACAGCAAACTAGACAAACAACAGAAAGCTTCTGGCGATTATTATCTCAGCTAAATTTGCTTAGAGTTCCTGATCACAGTTTCATTAAATCTATCCTCAATCAATTGTACAATTGAGGGGGTAGAGGCCCTGATACCCATTGTCTCTTCTCCATCACGGATATATCCGAATACTAACTCTTCGGAATCTCTGATACAGGCATAGAGGTCTCTGTCAGGATAGTGCCGAAGTATAATCCTACCAGTATCTTCCAATTTCTTGACTAGACGGGCATCTTTCTCAGGATCAAAAGCTGTCACTATCGTAATCCGGATGGTATTTTTCAATGTACGAGCTACTTCAGCCAGCTCAAGATCGAGTTGAGGAGTGATTATTGTCACCCGGTTTCTTGTTCTCAACAACAAATCAGTCAATGATGCGTATATGGCAGGAAGCCCCAAGACTACCCAAGTATCAGATGTCTTTGTGAAATCAAAATTTCTTGCCATTACCATGACTTGCTGGAGATCACTAGAGCGACCTTCAACCATGGCTTTGATAAAACCAATCCTTTCAGTGAGAACTGAGAAGGTTCCATTCTCCAAATCTACAATGGGCTTGAGAATCTCTGTCATTGCTCCTTCCGATTTCTGTTTGAATTCGTCAATTAGGGGGGCTATATCATCGATCCATTTCTCTAGAAATGGGTGGATCGTATCAATAGGACGATCAAACATGCCGATCATATGTTCCTGCCACCTGGATAGGGTGGTCTCTACTTGACTGTTGATTGAATTAATGTGGGCATTTAGTTTATCACGGATTGAATTACCATCTTCCAGGATCTTGTTATGGAAGCTATTGACAGTACCATCGACCGCTTTCTCAAGACTATCGAGGCTAGCATCATCAGTATCATTAACTGTCGTGAACATGGTAGTCATGGTTTTCTTCAGATCGTCGAATGACTCGTTGAGAGAAGAATAAAACTCGTTGGTTGATCTTTCGACCTGATCAGATACAGTATCTACCTGAACTTTCGTGATTTCCAGTAGTTGTTTGGCTGAATTCATTGAATTTGAAATCTCAGTTTCACCAAATTCAATTGCCTTGATTCTATCAGTTAGAGTTTG
The DNA here is from genome assembly GCA_016839545.1 of Candidatus Kariarchaeota archaeon. Lineage (GTDB taxonomy): Archaea > Asgardarchaeota > Heimdallarchaeia > Heimdallarchaeales > Kariarchaeaceae > Kariarchaeum. Next base: position 3,518 of record JAEOUB010000369.1, read on the forward strand.
AAATATCTGATCAACCTGTTGCTGGGCAGATTTATCATTCGATGCAAATCGCTTAATCTGCTCACGGGCAACAACAAGTTCTGCTTGAACCTCCTTCTTTGCATTGCTAGCCTGATTAATTGCATGTTGGGATTGCTGTAATGACTGACCCAATTTTGATGCTTTGTTAGTTAGCTCCAATTTGTGATCCTCAAGCCCAAGTTGTAGATTTCTGAGATTTTGGAAGGTTGTCGAAATATCTTTCTTCATTTCTCCAAGACTTTCTCCAATCATGGTATGAGCGTTTTTCAAGAGATTGAGCCGAAAGTTCTTCCGATCATCAATGTATTGTCGTAGCCTTCCACCTTCCTCCAATATTGCCTTATCAAATTGATTAGTCAGAAGTGCTGAAAACTCAGTGAGTGGTTTCAACATCAGCTCCATCTCTTCTTTGATACCTTGATTGTGACTCTCGACCTCTTTGATAAAAGGCATGAGATCATCTTTGATCTTTTCCTTTGCAGCTTCAAGATCTTTGACGACCGGATTGAGAATTTGATGATAATAACTATCGAGAAGCTCATCAATTATCTTGGGAAACCGTGTAGCTAAGATTAATTCACGGTTTTTTACGGTTTCTTCCTTAGATGTTGTGAGCGAGTGAAGCATAGATTCCAAGGCAAACTTGAATTCCTGTTCCACAGAAAGGGTTTCCCTGAAAAATGGTAAAGTCGCATAATACCTAGGCATAGAACCTCTAGCCTTTTTGATGAGACCGAGATCTACCATATCTCGGATACTTTCAAGAATCTTCCCTAGGTCTTGGATCTCAGTAAATTGTTGTATTTCACCGGCTGAAACAAGACCCCCATCTAAAGTTGCAATGTAAACCTTCTTGTCGATTTCAGTGAGCCCCAGTCGATCAAGAAATTCCTGATTTTCATCTGGCAAAAGATGCTTCTTAGCCATCACTATCATATGATGAGAGTTGTTTGTTAAATTTTAGGGTGAACTAGAGTTTAGAATTCATCTTTCAGTACTAAATTCTAATCGGAATTAGATCAGAGATTTAATTTTTTGAGAATCAAACGGGATTTTGAACGAACTCTAACATCCTGATGTTCTAACAATTTATTGAGAAGAAGCGTAGCAGATGGAATCCATTCGTCTTGGAAATTATTTTCAAATTTACCCTGAAGATAAAAGACAGAATCAAGATCAAACTCCTCTATCAGGTCAATGATTGCTGGTGAAAGACTTACTGGACAATCAAAATACAGGAAATGATCTATTATGATGAGGAGTTGATTGGTGGTTAACTTCTCTTCTTTGGATATTGGGGGCATTTCAGACTCGTTGAACACACTCATCAGATACCGGATACTCCAGAATTCTAACGAATGAAGGGGGCTCTGATCATCTTTGAGGAGATCAAGGAGAGGTGCAAATACAGTGTTTTTATCTTCCAATCCTAGGTTCTGTATATTCCGGATAAGATGAAAACAGAACTGAGTCATTGCGTCTATTTCCCTTTCAGAGTGATTTGTTTTTGAAAATGCGTTGTCAAAGAGAGTGTCCCAGAAACTCGGAGGAGTCAGCAGTGTTGTCTCGGTGCTGAAAAAACGGATATTTTGTAGGTGAGTATATACGTGAGATCTCAGGATTGAGTCCTCCTCATTAAGGATGCCAATGAGCTTTTCTCTTGGTAAATATGCATAGATGCGATCCAGTAATTCATGGAGATTGAGTTCTTGATCGAGTTCTGCAATGGGTAGATCGAGGCGATTGGAAAGTGGTTCAAAATCCTCGTATGTGATCTCATCAAATTCCAAGAGATCTGAAAGTAAGTTTCTTGTCAAGATTCGATCCCAGAGAAGTCGCATTTTCTCCTCATATGCTTTGTTATGGGTTGGAGGGTAGGAGGGGGCCATCTGACCCAAAATTGGAATTGCCGTGGCAATCACCTCTGGCTCTCCTTGCAGAGATAACAAGAGAAACTCATCAAACC
>JAEOUB010000370.1 GCA_016839545.1 Candidatus Kariarchaeota archaeon
GCACTGGCATCCAATAACCAGGCCTATATCAAGTCCTACATGACCATGCTGCGGCAGGAGGGGCTGATCCCTGATCTTATCTCCGATACTACGCCTGATACTATCCCTGATGAGACCACTCAGGATACCAATCCAGCACACGACACCTAACTATTTATTGTCCCCCCACACATGCTACTCATGAGCCAAGTACCTCCACAAGACCACGATTACGACAAGACCGAGGAAGCACACAAGCTGTACTACACCCGCCATGATGGCGTCCTGTCCACTATCTCACAGGATGAGGACATTGCCGGCTTTCCCTTCAGCTCGGTCACTCCCTTCTGTCTGGACCGCAAAGGTCGTCCTATCATCCTGATCTCCAACCTGGCACAGCATACCAAGAATATTGCAGAACGATCTGAAGTGTCACTTATGATACAGGCCGATGTCCACCGCAACACCGACGTGCAGGCACAAGGTCGGCTGACCTATGTGGGACATGCCAGCCCCGTTCCCGAGGACGAGATAGACGAGATCAAGTACCGCTATGTTCGCTACCTGCCTGCTGCAGAGCGATATTTTGAGGCACACTCGTTTAACTATTACAGGATTGACGCCGTGAAGGGCCGCTTTATTGGAGGCTTTGGAAAAATATTTTGGCTCACCCCTGAGGAACTGCTGATGGACAATCCCTTTGATGAGGCAGCAGAGACTGGCATTATTGAGCATATGGATGATGACCACCAGGACTCTATGAAGCTCTATCTGAAGCACTATCTCAACCTGGAGACAGGACCTGATAATACTGTAAAGATGGTGGGTGTTGATGCCAAGGGCTTCGATATCAGAAGGGATGGCTTTATCCACCGTATCTGGTTTGACACGCCTGTGGAAAATTCCAATGATGTCCGCATGGCCATGGTTCATCTGTCGAAAACAGCCCGGGGCGAGGAATAATGTCGATATCTGTCAATTTCTAGATCAAAACCCTGCTTAGATCAAATTCGATGGTGAGAATTTTTTTATCCTTGCATATCCCTCTAGTCCTTGGATGGGGATGAAAACTGACGTTGTGATCGTGGGAGCAGGACCTGCAGGTTGCAGTATTGCCTTTGGACTGGCAAGACAGGGCCACTCTGTCGTCCTTATCGACAAGAAGAGCCGGGATACCATCGGTGCAAAAGTGTGCGGTGATGCTCTCAGTCCGGCGTACTATGAACAGTTACATGAGGCCCTTGGTTTTCCCCTTCCAGACCCAGACTATGCCCTGAGATGTGATACCCTCGTCTACCAGGGCAGCAATGGCAATCACTTCTATATTCCCTCCAACTCCGGTACTGTGGATCGCCTGCTCTATGGCCAGCAGATCCTGGAGGAGCTGGAGAAATTTGACTCAGTAACTCTACTGAGCAGTACCACGCTCAAAGAGGTCATTGTCGAGGGCGATACTGTCGTTGGCGTTCGAGTCATAGCAGATGAGCCCCTGGAGATCCGTGCGAAAATAACTGTGGATGCCTCGGGTGTCAATTCCGTGGTACGCAAGCGATTGCCAGATGGCAACTACAAGTTTCCTGTATCAACTCCACGACACCAGCGCTACGTTGCCTACCGTGAGATTATTCGATTTGACCGCCCGCATGACTATCCCCAGCAGCTGGTCATCTCCTACCAGCCGGAGTTAGAAGAGCTGGGACCCTCCTATTTCTGGATCTTTGCACGTGATTCTCACACTGTCAATATCGGATTGGGGTATACCATTACCCCGCAGAACCGTGGCAAGAATATCAAGGACATCAATACTACCATCCGTGACCGCATGTTCTCAACCCCTGCTGAGGGCAACTACAAGATCCTGGCATCACAGGGAGACCAGATACCCGCAGCTCTGCCACTGCCCAGCTGTGTTGCCAATGGACTGCTGATCACTGGAGATGCCGCCTGTCTGGCCAATCCTATCAATGGCGAGGGACACGGACCTGCACTTCTCGCAGGTATCTCTGCCACTGATGTCATTCATGCTGCGTTGCAGACTGATGATGTCTCGGAGAAGCAGCTGTGGCCCTTCAACATTCATGTATGGCGACATTACGGCAAGCTGAGTGCCTGGGGAATCGCGACTATGCAACTCATGGACCGTCACAGTCCCAAGATCATCGACGAGGTCATCGATACCAGGATTATCACGCAGAAGGAGATCACCACTATCATCACCGACACAGAGAATTCTCTGGATATGAAGCGGATCGTGTTTCGGGCTCTGAAGCATCCCCGGATGACCTGGAAGCTGCTGACACTGAAGCGAAGTGCTGACCGGATACGCTCCCATGTCGAGGACTATCCCGAGGATCCCGAGGGCTTTGAGACCTGGAATTCCCGCCTGGAAGCACTCGTCTAATGATTTTGGTGTCACCACAGTTTCACCATCACAGTGCACCCTCCCGGTGCACCATCCCGGTGCACCACAGTGGTATTGTTCATCAGGCACTGTCATCAGACACTGTCATCAGGCACTGTCATTACAATGCTCTGTGATAGCGATTGGAAAATAAGATGGATGGATCTAGCCCAACTGTCATGACAATGGTTATTAGTGAAGTTAACGATTCTCCTCATAGATGGGGTCTCCAACCAACCGATTAAATTTCAATTCTGAAATAGATTTGATTGCAACCGAGGAGAACCCACTGTACTCGATGTATGATCTCTCATTTATTGAGATCCTTATCGTCAACCAGATTGTCAAACATGCCACTCACCCCTCTTCCAACAAGACATCTATTCTGCGCCATGATCTCTACAAGCAGATCAATGACCTGGTCAAAAACCACAAGCCCCTGTCAACATCGTCATTTTACCGCAGTCTCAAGAAACTGGCAGAACGTGGCTTTCTGGAGGAGAAGAAGAGCTCTGATGTCCATTACCGCAATGCGGTTGAGGTCTACCCCACGCAGTATGCCAGCCGGATCCTCGGATACATGATGCACTTCATGGTACTGTATAATCAAGATATCAGCGTACTGGAATACATCGAGAGCAACCTCACCAAGGAACTGACACCACATCTGAACCCCGAGGACCTCCGTATTGTCCACATCATTGACCCCTCGATCTCTATCTACTCTGCCACTGATCTCATCTCTTCTATTCTACCCGATGCTGTACGTATCAGGCAGATTCTTGAGAGGTTGATGATGCCGTCTCCTGGAATAGCATTCTCCATCGACACCATGTCAACCGAGCAGATCTTTGACTGGAATGATCCCGGTAACAGGTCTGACCTGGTTGTCTTTCCTCTCTACGAGAAGAACATCTCCTACCAGGGCCTGAGCTATCTTGAGATCCTTGAGAAGACCAAGCCCATGGTCAAACCTGGCAAGTTCTACCTGCTGATCCATCTGGATCCGCTGACCTCAGATCATCACTATATTGATATCCTGGGTGGTCTTCTGGACAAATCCACCTATTTTGCCACCTATGATTCAGAGGTCCTGGACGCCAGTCTGCAAGATATTGGTCTGCATGTCATCAATCGCTTCTCCTACCGTGGTGTCTCATTTGTCCTGGTCAAACGGGAGTAACCTCACAATTCTGTATTCTGAAGGCTTCAACAGGGGATATTCTTCGACCTATAAAACTATAATTTTTATATTCATTCCCACACATTTGGGGTAATGAGGGACGGAATCATCTCACTTTCGTTTTTTCTTATTGAATTTGGTATCTTGCTCTGGGTACTCCGCAATTATCGCAATCACCTGCTCTGGAAAGAGATCGCAGTGTTGCTAGGACTGCTACAGGCTTACCAGCTGTCTGAGTTCCTGATCTGTATCGGGATGGATCCCACCATCACAGGTCGGGTGGCATTCACAGTGATCACCTTTCTGCCACCCTTGGGTCATTTTATTGCCAACAAGCTCATCAGCCGGTCTCAATGGGACACCATCCTCAGTGGGACCGCGGCACTCTATTTTGCCGGTTTCTACCTGTTCCAGCCAGGGTCTGTTCAGCTGGTGGACTGCAATCCTCTGTTTGCAGTGTATTCCCATGCGCTCTCATGGGCCTATGGCTACTATTATTTTGCAGTTATCCTCTACTCCGTCCTGCTGCTGACTGCCTTCCTGGTCAGGAACAGAGACACTGCACGTGATGAGACAGCAGTCTGGCTCTACCTTGGCTACCTTGGCTTTCTGCTGCCCATGGGGTTGACAGTACTGGTCAATCCCGAACTGTACTACGCCATTCCAAGCATCATGTGCAAGTATGCCATTGTGCTGGCACTATCTGTTGCCTTCATGATGCAGCAGACTGCCTTTGATATCTAGATACTCGACCATCACAAGCTTCTAGAGGTCATATCCTCCTGCCACTCTATGGAGCTCCGCTCAGCACTCACAGTACAGACCATGATGGTAAGCTCACTTATTATCTCAGTCATCCTCTTTCTCACAGCCCAGCTGGACTCGCTGCAGTACGAGCCATCTGTAGCAGCATCAGATTGGTGCTATCTCCAACCCTCTATACACTTTGCAGGAGTTACACTCGC
>JAEOUB010000371.1 GCA_016839545.1 Candidatus Kariarchaeota archaeon
ACTGGGAAGGCTGATTGATGCAGTTTTCAGAATTGGCTCTGATACCATTGAGTTAACCAAATTCGTTGTGGGGGGCTCAAAAATCGAGGAATTTCTTGAACGGATAAAGGTACGAGAAGATGTGGATCCGATTGTCCCCTTGGAATATATTTCAGAGTTTACCGAGGAGAAAATCATCCTCAACGTCTCAGGCGACCAGTTGAAATCAACAGAAATACACGAGGATGCACTTGAAGAGCAAGAGATGAGATCAGGAGACCTCGCCAAGATGAAATTGGTTGATCTAGAGGGGACAGTAATTGGGAACATAATTGATCTCAAGTTCAGGGTTAACTCAGTGAATTTTGTTGTTGGCGATGGACTCATCAAGGAGAAACTGGAGGACTGGGGTATTCGCAAGGACATCGATCTTCTTCTCAATAACTACAATATTGACAAGATAGATGGAGGTAATGTCTATCTCAATATGATGAAGGATGACCTTACTACAATAATGCAGCAGAAAGGACATCTCGAAGACTCTAACGTATTTTTTACCTATAAGGGTTAATCTACAAAGGATTTCAGAGGTCGATTTTTTAGAGGATAGAGGCGTAGTGGTATGGCCTCCTCGGAAACTGAGGACCGGTAGTAACACTGCCCAGGTAAGCGTAGATCTTGCAGAAGCTCAAAGTCCACCTGCATTTCCTTGGCATTGAGTCTAGCCTCCTGGACGTCCATAGGTCTCAGAACAAGTTTAGTCGCTGCATTTGCCCTGATATCTCGCCCATAGTGATTAATGAGCTGAGAAGCAACTACCAGTCCAATACCATATTTTCTTGCCTCAGTGGCTAAGCGATTGAGGATATGAAAATTATCATCACGATCCCTTCGGTTTCCACTCAGAATCTTGACCTCATCGATGATGATAAACAGACGAAACTTGTCAAACTCACTGTTGGAATTGACATGACCCATAGATTGGGCTTTGATGAAGATATGATTGAGCAAGGTGTCTGCCACGATGAACTGCATATCCACAGTTTGTAAGGCTTTCAAATCGACCCGCATAGGAGTATCAAATGCAGAATTGATGGGGATGACGGTTTTGGCATTGAACGCGGGATGTTCAAGAATTGGGAGCAACCGGTTCTTCACCGCTGCAATTGTTGCCATATTCGATGCAAGGATCTCCTGTACCAAGCTGAGATGGGAGAGTGGTGCCAGAACCTCGTCAGGTTGCATCAGAACATCCCGAATAAAATCAAAGGTAGGTACTGGGCGATCCCATGAGGTTGGATCATCTTGCCGTATTCCTGCACTCTCATAACAGAGATTGAGAATTGATCTCAGAAATGCCTGCTGCACAGGGGAGAACCCATCTTCCACCGCATCAGTCAGTAATTTGATGAGTCGATTGATATTCGGCTGTGGCCCTCCATCCACATCGCTTGTAGAGAGTAACTCCAATGGGTTAACCCCGACCAAGCCCCTGTAATCCAATTCTAAGGAGGGAATGTCGGTTTCGATATCCCCATGGAGATCCAAGACCAGTGTTGGGTATCCTCTGCTGGTTAACTCTATGATTAAACTCCGGAGCCATTCAGTCTTCCCAGATCCCGAACCTCCGGTCAACATCATGATACCATTCATTAATTCAGCTGGTTTCCACAGATGATCTGATTGGGTGTTATACCCCATTACAACATCTATTTTGGTCTTCTCCCGAAGAGAATACTCAAGCTCTGCAACTTTCACTTCTGGAAGAGTCTTCAGAGAAGAAGTAGATGCTGACGGTTGGGGGAGATCAGTGGGAGGTAAGTCGGCCTCCATTTCACGCAGTTCCTGCCTCTGTTTTGCATCTTTCGCAAATTCTACCATCTCTCCAGCAATAGCTTTGAACTTGGGGTCATTCGTAGTTTTGGATATGGTGAGAGCAAGTTCTGCGGCATCAAGAAATGCATCTTTCGCAGCATCGTACTGGTGTGTTTTCAGGTAATTCTTAGCCCTCCGCACCTTTTCTACAATTGCTCCCTCATCCATACAAATGATGTGAGTCCGATTTTCCTCTTAAGGACTGCTGATTCCATTATTGTGCAGTGCTAGATTTTGGATCAATGACTAATTGGATCTTCAGTTTCTTGCTGTATTTTCTCAATCATTTTCCGCCGAGCAAAACGATCTGAAACCACAGGCAAGAAGAACAGAAGGGCAATAATAATGTAGGTAAAGGCTAACTCATAGGAATAGTGACCCTCGTACCAATTAATCTCCAGTTCAAAGGATTGAGGAGCGATTAATTCAGAGCTAACAATTATGAATTTCATAAGAACCCAGCTATCTGATTTCAGAGATATCGGGCCTAGATCATCCATGGACAACTGAGTTTTGAAATTGGGAGAGTTGAGCGTATAATCTCGCATGATCTGAGCTTGCAGGAGTGACCCGGAAATTGGTCCTCTGTTCAGCTCCATCACAATTCTAAGAGTTCTGGAACTCAAATCAGCCACATCTGTTGTACTGAGACTGATGTCAAAAATTGTCTTGGTATCGATATGATTCGTCACCATTGCATGTCCAAGACTAGAATCTGAGTTGAATGAATAGCTATGGGTGTATGGGTCACTATACAGGGGGACAAATGAGAAAACCAAGAACCCGAGAATTATTAACGTGAGGCTTCCAAGATACATTTTTTTTAATGTTGGGTCTTGGATATTACTCATTCTCGGATCATCCCTCTCATTGACACTTTTCAATCGTGTGGAAAAATCAGGTTTGGTCTGCCAAACTTTTACAATTTTTCAACTAGCCGATTACTACTCCCTCACGGAGTGTCGAGATCTGCTCAGCTGTTACCTGAGAGTTCTTCCAGTCCTCTGGTCTGGGTACATGGATTATGGGGTTGAAATTACTCACAGAGGAGAAAATCTCAAACTCGACTCCTGGTACCGCCATCTTGTAGGTATACCCCGGAGCACCACCTGAACGATCAGGGGTGAATTCCCTGTCCAGTACCTTTAGGAGCTCACGATCTTGTGCTATACGGGTGAACGTGACACTACACAACTTGGCGAGCTTATCGTGCTTTGGACATGAAATACCATTTCCACGTAATTTGTCTACTGCATCCTGGTAGTACAGCTCGTTTGCTGTGAAAGCATTAAGAAAATTGAGTATGGACTCACTTCCAAGCTCTTCTATTACCTCAGCAATAGAAGGACTGGGATAAATCTGCTGACCCTCAGGATCTACACCAGCCTCATTGTAGAAGAGTCTGCCAAGATTGACAAGGTCTCCTTCCAAACTGGTATTTACTTTGAACTGGAGTCCGATAGATTCATCGGAAAGTCTCCAGAGGTTTCTGCGGCGATGTTGGCCAATTTCCCCCTTCTCCACAATGGGGATACTGTCAATAGAGATCTGCTCTACCCAACCAAGGTCAAGATACTCTTTGAGTGTCTTGTTAACAGATGCTCTCCACAATCCTGTGTGTTCGATGAATGCTGTGGTAGTATACCATTTCACCGATCCATCCACAGGTGTGGCAAGAAAACCCATGATACTATTTGTAGCATTGGTCAACACCCTCGCGGCACGTGAGATTTGATCGTTAGAATTATAATGAAGAAACATACGATACCTCGGGGGTTGTATGTACTCGTTGGTTATTCACCGGTTAAAAAGAATTATCATGAAAATTCAGGTAACTAGTTAGAGATTGTAAATATCTTCGTTGAAAGGATCATTAAATGAATTAATAATTAACTATTGTCTGTTTCCCTACGAATTTCTATACACTATGTATCAATATAGGTAAAAATTGATCTATTGTTGAACTTACAGCCACCGCTAGACTTGTAAAGTGCACTCAAATTCATAGATCGTGACACTTTTTGACACAATAGATCTCAAGCCTAGATATTTGTCTGAGGAGTTTGGATTGATCAGACCCCATCATGACAGATCAGTGGCAGGAGTACTCCCGGAATTGGCACTCCACATGAATGGAGGACTGGCGTCACTTCCCGAGTCATTTTCAAGGCTACCCCAGTTCAAAAGGAAGTTGGATGAGCAATTTCCATCTGGATATCAAAATCTTGTATTCCTCATTTGCGATGCTCTCGGAGTTCAACACCTCCAGCAGATGGGAGGGATGATCTGGGATAATATC
>JAEOUB010000372.1 GCA_016839545.1 Candidatus Kariarchaeota archaeon
AGGTTTATTGCGATACTCTCCGTGGAGAGTACGATATTCTCACATCAGGGTCGTGAATTGTCCTATAAATATACTTGTGGAGCGACACACAAGGAATTAAAAGGAATGTCGTTGCTTTTAAGGCGGTTGGTACGAAACACACCAGTACTTTCGATCCCCTCTCTCAGCTGACCAATGACCAAAATAATAGAGAGCTAGGTAATTGGCGCTCTGCAAAATCATCACCTGAAGTGACCCGAATTCTGTCATACACTCCAGCTCGATATAACAGTTGAAATGAAGCGAAATAGGATTAGAGTGGCTCTACTAGATTATTTTTAGTATGTTTTCAGATCAGTCTGATTTTCGTATCACAGGTCTTTTGCAGGTCCCTCATCTGCCTCAGTGGGTGGAGCTGTTTCACTCATCGCAGGTTCTGATGCCCCTTCCATAGGAAGATCCTCCTCCGGGTTGAGGGTGTTCTTCGTCCAGGGTAAATCATTACCACACCACTTACACACAAGTGCCTTGGTTCGGCGACCCAGAGGAGATCCACAGTGAGGACACTCCTTCGTGAAGATCAACTCTTTCAAGAACTCAGCAAACACACCTCCGATCCAGGCAAGTGCCAGTGCACCGATTACAGATATTGCTGTAAAAGCCACATCCTCTATGGTGCTGGCCTCGACGATGATCGTTTTACCCAGTACTTTGGGCTTGACGATCTGCTCTTGTGACAGGGAAAGTCCCGCATCATCAACAATTGCCTCAATGGCGACAGTCGAAGTGATACCGTCCTTGACTGCCACGATCAGCACAGTGTAGGCGCCTGCAGGAAGACTACTTGGATCAAGAGAGAAGGTATAGGGAGTGACATGTTCTTCCCTATCGGAGAGATCTACAAATGAATCCCATTCAGTGTTATTCCACTCGATGTGCACCAGCGAATTGATCACACGGGAGAACAGGTCTGAGGTGGCCACCTCAATCTCAATTGGCGGGAGACTTTCCTGAAGGATATTCTTCTCCTTGATTGCGGGTTGTACTGGATTGGCCGTGATCACAATGTCATTGGGTAAAATCGAGATTACCCTGGTCAGTACTTTTGTGGGGTAGTTCTCCGCAGTCATCACCATCCGTATGGTGGTATTCACCTCTGCATTGTCATTACGTAAATCGTTGAACAGGATGGCCAGATCCGAGAGGCTGAACAGGTCAGAATCTCTCAGCGTTATTGTTGCCTCTCCATCCGCATCTGTAAACACCGTGTTGGCAATCGATGGGATCTTGGGCACAACGTACTCTATACGTGCATTGGCAATCGGTGCCTGATCCTGGTCAAGTGCGGTGACAGAGAACGAGAACGAGTCTGTGGTACCCTGTGTCAGCTGCAGGTTGGCAGGAGATGTCCTGAGACTGACTGTCTTCAATCTGATCTGGATCTCCACCACATGCTCGCTCGTTGTCAGATCAAAGGAAGCAACGTTGGTGACATTCAGATACAGCTTGATGCTGGCAAATGGAGGTGCAGGGATTTGGCTGTACAGACTGTTGAGATCAAGCAAACCATCTTCTACAAGATCCTGCACATTGAAAGTCATCTCAAGCGTTCCAGAGCTGTCGGTCCTGTCTGTACGGATATATTTGGCACCAAAAGTTGACTCACTGGTCGCAAAATCACTGCCAAGTGATCCTCTCACTTGCAATGAACTCAGTGCAGCACCGGTCTCATCAAAGTAACTCAGATCGGTTGTGAAGGTCGTATCGGTAACATCAAATGCCTGGCGAGAGAACTCAATGAATGCCTCACCAAGTGCCGTCAGCTCAACAGTCTGTGACAGGAGTGTGACACCCTCAGTGGATAGATCGATCTGCACATTGTAGTCACCTCTGACTGCGACGTCATAGACAAACGAGATCAGTTTGGTGCTTGCACCCGAGAAGTCATCACCCACAAGTGGCACAGTCACTTTCTCAGAATATCCAAACTCCTCGATGGTGATGGTTGCATCTACCGAGAATGGCTTGAATGGATCCCACCAGATCCAGGAACCCACTGTGGTGATCTGTGACAGCTCGAGACTTACCTGTCCGGTCTGACCCACAATCAGATCATCAGCTGTGATTGCATTCATCTGTATCGGGAACATGTCAGAGATCACAGACCGGGAGAACATATTGGCAGCCAGGAGGTTGGTATCCAATGCATTGTCATCCAGTGTGAATTTCTTTGACTGTGCATCGTATGAGGCCTGTAGCAGGTTGGACTGATCATCGAGGAAGGTCTGGATCATCTCGTTGATACCATTGATTGACCGTGCCTTCCATGTCCTGGTGATTGACTCTCCATTGAGTGGCGGATCGATAATCTCCCAGTTGACTGCCAGCCTGTTGAGTGAGAACATTGCAAGCGAGTTATCCAGGTTGGTGATGATTTTCTCACTTGAGCTGTAATCTGTGGTATTCATGGTGGAGAACAAAAGAAGAGAGTTAGAGACGGAATCCTCGAAGACACGAAGCATATTGTCAGCCACAAGTGAGGCATAGTCAAGCGATCCTCGTTCTGTTGTCGCAATTGAATTGGGACTGTAGAATTCCTTGGCATAGGTGTTAATATGACTGATGTATGCCGCATTTCCTCTCAGGTCAACAAGGTCAGAGACCGATGAGTCCGAGGTATCAAAATACCGGGCAAACAGTCCCCCATCTCCTAGAGTGACACCATCCATTGATGTGATTTTCAGGTTGGTGTCAATGAAGTCCACAATCTCATCCATTTCAGTAGCAAAAGGTCCGAAACCAAATCCTTGCCAGTAGTATGCCTCTGCAAGGATGGAATTCTCCTCGAGATAGACAAAGTCACTCGGAGTTGAAGAGGTAAAGTCACTGTTGTCATAGACCAATGGATTACCATCTTCTGCATAATCAACAATATCTACGCGGTGTCGGTAGTCACCAGTTCCAGGTTCAAACATTTGTGTGATCCTGTTAGCCAGATCAGTTGCCTGTGTTTCCAGGATAGTCGGATCGAAATCAAGCAGCAGTGGCTGCGTGACAAAACCACCATACCAGGCCAGTTCTCCCAGTGCCATCAACATGTAGGCATTATCGGCGAGCAGGGCAGTATAATCATCACCTGTACCGGTACCAAATGATGGGGCGTAGTAGAACAATCCACTGGGTACTGCCAGTGCAGTCTCAGCAAAGGAGAACATGGCATATGCCAGGTTGAGATAATTGGCAAGTTGTTCATCAATCTGTGCCTGATCTGCAAAACCTACAGCAGTGACGTATTCTGCCGATTTGAGCAACCCATAGACAGAGTACCCCACCACCTTAGCAAGGTCAGCATCATTGCCATCCAACTCTCCAAAATCAACAGTGGAAGCGCCAAGATCAATATAGCCACTTTGAGATAGTGATATCTGACTCTCCAGCATGATATGGTAAGGATCTGACTGGAACAGCTCACTGTTCTGTCCTTCCTGTGCCTCACCCGGTCGGAAGTGGTTAACGGTCAGGTTCATTGAATAGCTCTGGTCGAGGACGAATTGCTCTATATTGACCATACCGACATTGATTTCATAGAAACCCACCTCTTGTGCGGGGAAGTTTACCCGCAGCGGGAATGGAAATTCAAATGTGGTCTGGAAGATGGGAAACTCAAATGATGGATGAAACACATCAAAGAATACCTCGTACTCAGTGATATCAATATCCACCCCTGTATCAGGTGCAAGGACCACCTCAACACCAGACGACTCGTTGATAAACGCCTGGTAGGAGATGAACTGCCATGTGGAATTGAATTCAAAGACACGAGAACCACGCCGATAGAACCCTCCATCATCCATCGGGAGAGTTATGGGTTCGCCGAAATCACCCGGTGCATCGGGTGTGATTGTGGAAGATGAAGAAACAGGGACGTCCACCTCAGGGGTGGATGCTTGTGCTACCTCGACATCTTCAATGCGTACCGTCTTGACCTCATAACTGAAATCAGCTGAGGCAAGGGCAATAGTGCTGAAAAATGCAAGAATTACCATGATTGCCATGGTTTTTCTACGATTGATGACCTTCACAAATTCACCTAGTATCGCAAGTAGCTCGTGGAATTATAAAATAGTTTTGCGAGAGCATTAACCAACCCAATAGTATAGCCCCATGGAGATGTTACGTGGATATGATGTGCTGATAAAAAGAAGGGAGAGGAATTGTTCCCATGGCCGAGGTTGTAATCACTCCTGAGACTGAGGAGCTCCATTTTCAGGGGACTTACCAGATCATGGTGGGAGATGCACGGCAACGAATCCAGGAACTCGAAGATAACTCAGTTGATCTTATTGTCACATCACCGCCATATGGAGCCATCAAGAATTACTCAGGATCTACAAGTGAGATCGGCTGGGGACAGTCTACCCAGGAATACCATGAATCACTGCTCGAGGTATTCTCTGAATGTGTTCGTATCCTGCAACCCGGATGTCGGATGGTCATCAATATTGGAGATGAGTTTGTAT
>JAEOUB010000373.1 GCA_016839545.1 Candidatus Kariarchaeota archaeon
CAATATTGCCAAGAAAGCAGGTTTTGATCTTGTAGAGGTATATGATGCCCAATTTGACGAATCACAATATGATGAATTCGTGAGAGTCTACGAAGAAATCATCAACGATATGCCAGTAGAGGAACTTACCACGGAACAGAGACTGCTCACGGTGGATAAGATACGAGATTTTTACGATAGCAATAGAAAGAATGGTATGAGGTTTATCACCTACCTCGCAATCCACGACTCAGGTGAGATAGCAGGTTTCACTCAAACTACATTGAACGAATATCATCCAGAAGTATCAGAGCAGGGTGATACAGGAATTATTCGAAAGTATAGAGGTCATGGCCTGGGATTGGCACTGAAGTACCAGAGCCTCAATTACCTGCTAAAGAAGACTGATGTAAAATACTGGATGACCGGAAATGCGGCCTCAAACGAGCATATGATCCGGATTAACGATATACTTCTCTATAAGCCGTGGATCACTGCCCATGAGTATGAAATAGACGTGGCCCAAATTGCAGACCTATTTGGTGCTCCAGAAGGTTGATTTGTTCTCTTTCCACAATATGAAATCCTCGATGATCTTGTTGTGATCAAAGGCCAAATCTTTGCGATTTTGTGGATTGTACCACTCAAAGCTTTCAGCATCATCTCCAGCTACGGGAATACCCTCAAAACTGCAAATAAAAACTGTACTGATAGTAGGACCTCGCGGATCCCTGTCCATTCCTGAATAGACTCCTAAAATTGTAATAATATCTGCCTCAACTCCGAGCTCCTCCTTGACCTCCCTCACCAGTGCTTCTTCAACTCGCTCACCATAATCAACAAATCCACCGGGTAATGCCAGTTGTCCACGAAATGGGTCCTTCTTTCGACGTATCATTGCGATTTTCCCATCTTGTTCCAGAATGGCGTCCACGGTATCAGGAGCTACTTTGTATTGGGTCACAATGATGTCTTCCGTTGAACATTTCTAAATTTTGTTGGGGTTTTCTAGACTGTAGTGCAATAAACAGATTATCATGCCGGTTCAAGGGCTCTATCTGTAATCTAATCTATCGAGACTCAACAACTATAAAAATAAGAATAGATTATCATAATAATGTCTGCGGAAGACCTCCTAATTCACTGTGAGATCTCCCAGTTGGAGAAAGTCTTCGCAGAGAAGTTACGAGATCCCTTTTCAGTTATAGTTGAGGCGGAATATCTTCATCACAAGGGTCAGTATGAGCAGTCCATCAACCTTGTCAAGGAGAACTTGAAAATCGGTTCTCCATACCGTGCGGAGGCTTTAGTGATAACAGGTTATGATCTGTTATATCTTAGTCGTGAGGAGGAAGTGGCCAGTATTCTAGATCAGATAAGATCAATTGAAGCATTTCTTACTCCTCGCTACCAGATTGAGTTCAAAATCCTAGAAGTGACCCATGCCATGTTCACAGGTGAATTTGATCGTTCAGGAGGAATACTCATAGGGATGATTGACAACCTTCCTGAATCATCCTACTCACAAGGAAGGATACTTCACACTTACGGACTGAATCTCCACTTTCAAGGAAAGTACATGGACGCCCTCAAATATTACCATGATGCACTATTAAAATTTGAGACAATTGGGAATCACATCTACGCTGCACGATCAATCCATAACATTGCGTCTATCTATGCTCACCAGGGGAAGATCGAAGATGCCCTCTTACTGTATGAGGATGAGATCTCCCGTTTGGAAACTCTCGGGATGGATTATATCATTGGCTTAGCGCTGACAGATGTTGGCAATGCTCACTTCATTCAGGGTAGATATCAACAGGCAAAAGAAGTCTGCATTCGAAGTAATGAGTTACTACGGCACCCCGGTGGATCATTGGTGGATCTCATTGAAAATTCAGTGATACTCATACAGGCAATGATCGAACTTGGTGAGATTGATGAGACAAAGGTAATACTTGAAGAAATGGAGGAAATTTTCAAAGATCATCAGAGCAAAAAATGGTATCCTTACTACAAATTGGCAAAAGCATTGGTATTACACTCCACAGGTCGAACCCGCGAAAAAGCCGATGCAATTACTTTGGCTGAAGAGATCCTGTCCGCACCAATGATTGATATTGATAATTACACGCTCACACTAAGGTACATGATCCGATTTCTGTTAGAGGAGTACCGCTCATATCAACATCCCCAGAGCCTGATTGACATTGATGCCTTCATCGATATCTTCCTTGATACGGCAGAGCAGGGAGAGGCATCCAGCTATATCCCAGAATTTCATCTCTACAAGGGTGTAACTTCGATCATCGATGGTCATTATGAGAAAGCAGAGATACTGCTCATGCAGGCGCTTCTTTCTGCAAGAGATCAGAAACTGGACCATCTGTCCAGGCTAATCTCTGTTGAGTTGGACAAGCTACCCAGTGGAGAAGATGGTGAAAACACTGAACCTCCAAGTATTGAGGAGTGGCAGTCCACATTGGAAAGAGTTTCCACATACAATCGTGATCAAGATATTCCGAAGGAGGTACCAGTCACCTTTTTCATGGTAAACAAAAACGGGAATCTCCTTTATTCTCAAGAATTTACAGGCAAGACCACCGTAGAATTGAATTTGATGGCAAATTTCATTTCTGCAGTTCACAGTTTCGCCCATCAGACGTTCTCTGAATCAGGTACCTTGGA
The DNA here is from genome assembly GCA_016839545.1 of Candidatus Kariarchaeota archaeon. Lineage (GTDB taxonomy): Archaea > Asgardarchaeota > Heimdallarchaeia > Heimdallarchaeales > Kariarchaeaceae > Kariarchaeum. Next base: position 2,671 of record JAEOUB010000373.1, read on the forward strand.
GAGAATCAAACATGGATCCTATACAATTCTATTGAATGAAATCAATCAACTGATTATCGGCTATGTGTTCGAGGGTCCCATGTATCATGCTATCAGAAAACTTGGTGATTTTGTGAAGCGGCTCAATGAGAAATCTGAGTTTTGGGACGAACTTGATCCATACGAGATCACCCCAACTTCAATCTCTATCCTGAACCAATTGGTGGAACAGGCTTTCCCCAATTAGAACCAGTACTGCTCATATTTCTCTATTTGTAGTCTTTTCCTTGCTACCCCGTCGAAACTATGATCTCGGATCATACCCTGATCTGAGGTGGCCATAGAGAGAACTTTTCGAGTGTATTCGCTGATACCCTCCTGCTTCTCAATACCTTCAAGATCAAACCAAGCCAAATCAGCGATCTCACTCTCTTGTCTGTTGATACTTTCAGGAGGTGAAAGCAGACCACAACTGAATATGGTATAGACATCTGTTAGTCCATCAGGACGGACGAAGCTTCGGATACCGATCACTTTCACAGGCTTGATTTTCAAATTGGTTTCCTCCAGTACCTCTCGTCCTACTGCTTCCTCCAAGG
>JAEOUB010000374.1 GCA_016839545.1 Candidatus Kariarchaeota archaeon
GCTTTACATGGGTATCAGTCTCTTCTTGATATATATCAAGCTCAGGAGGGAGAAGAACCAATGAATACCATCACATTTGACAAGACTTCACTGTGGTATGATGAGGTTATAGCACTGAACGAGGTAAGTTTCTCTATCCGTCCAGGTATTACTGGTATGGTAGGGTCCAATGGTGCAGGCAAGACATCCTCTATCAAGCTTGCAGCGTCGCTACTGCGTCCCACGATTGGAACCGTCACAGTCGACGGTGAAGATATCTGGCAGAATATGTCGTACCTTAAACGCATGGGGTATTCACCCGAGATTGACCGTCAATTCGGATTTATGACAGGTAGAAAGTTTCTCGATCTCGCAGGCAGACTCCATTCTATTCCAACCAGGCAGAGGAAGAAGAAAATTGATGACATACTCGAGAAAGTAGGTATGACTCATGCGGCCGACAGACGAATCGACGGCTACTCCCGCGGAATGCGGCAGAGGATCAAGGTAGGTCAGAGTCTTGTGCATGATCCTCAGATCCTGCTTGCTGACGAACCCCTGTCTGGCACTGATCCTATTGGCAGGAATATCATGATCCGACTTTTTGATGAGCTGATTAAAGATGAAGATAGCACAATTGTGGTATCCTCACATGTTCTGCATGAATTGGAGCGAATTTCACAGCGTGTTATCGTCCTTGAATCAGGGAAACTGGTTGCTGAAGGCAAGATCAATGAGGTCAGGCGAGCTCTGTCTTCCATACCTCAGCGACTTCGAGTAGTAAGTCATAATAGTGCACAGCTCGGCGAATTGCTGATTGACCATGTTCGTGGTATGGAGATTATTGACTCCACAACCCTTCTTGTAGAGGTTGGTAACCGTCGTCAATTTGCGACTCAACTGATGGAGATTGCAGGTCAAAAGGGACTTACCATTGACGAGTTAGCGGTACTCGATGAGGATCTCACCTCTGTTTTCAAGATGATCAAGCGATCTAAATAGAGGATCGTCATCAAACGAGTAGGGAAAACGGAGAAATCTCGCCTTAGGCACTTCTAGTACATTGCTACACGCAATTAATTCACGTACATTTTTAAAGGAAACAAGTCTTACACTAATACTAACTAGGTGAAGAAATGAATCACAAAATAGTCCCCCTAATCTTAGGATTTATCCTTGCTCTATCTTTAGGGCTGGGAGGGATGGTCTTTGCACAGGCCCCCACACAGGTGGTACATCAGACTGGAGATATTCTGATGTATTCCATCGATGGTGAATTCTATGAATACCATTATTCGTATAACGAGATCTTCGACGAGGATATAGACATACTAATCCGGACCGAGGAAAGTTCTAACGATTTTGATGGCACTTCCTCAGGAGATGCCTCCATAATACTGGTTGATGCAGCAGATTTGCCCAATCTTCCAGCGGAAATTGATCCAGCACAGAATCCCGATTGGCCCGAGGGTGTCGACCTCTTAGGTGCATTAATAGAATCTGAAGGTACTAGCTCCGGTACTGCTCACGCAGACCATCGTGTCTATGATTATTATCAAAGCAATGATACCAACGCTGGTTGGTTCAATTTTACAGACACACGTACTTTTGGGCCTGAGCAATTCTTTGATAGAGAACAGCAAGGTGGTTTCGCACTTGATGGTTTCTCCTTCCTACCCATGTTCGGTGACGACCTGAATGCCATGGACGTCATCAACGGTGAGAATTTCACAGAAACAATCCGTTGGGGCTTTCCACTTGGTGATTTCAACTGGATTGAGCTGAATGTTACCTTGACTGCGTCATTCGACTCCTTCTTTGATGTATCTCTTGCAGATAATGCTGGAGGAACTGTAATTGCAGATATGTACACTATGTACACCGAGATTAATGGTAGCGTTGCAGATTATCCAATCCAGATACCAATTGGTGATCCATGGAATCTTGACAGCCCCAAGATATCGGCAAATGCCACATTTGATTTCTATGTGGATTCCTTCTTCGATCTCTACATTGATAGAGACAGCAGAGATGGTGTCTTCTTAGGATTCTATGAAGATGAATACTCAGATGTTTGGGGGTACATCGAGGCTGCAAACCAGACTGTCTGGTGGCCTCATGATGATGTCCCCCAACTTGGACTTGATGATCATAACTCAACTCTGAGCTTTTACTCCGAGTTCAGCAATGATAGGTTCCAATCACAGGACGTGTTCCTGGATGACTTCCTTGTCGCTGCCGCACCTTCTGGTGATACAGGTGGCCTCAATGCAGGGGATACTTTGAAGTATCACTTTGATGACAGAACTGAAATCCGCCTGGAACAGTCCCGAATTGAAGAAGGAGCTCCCGGAGAGGGACCTGACTTCGAGAACCCCAGATACAAAACTGAGGCTTTTGATGCTAGAGTTGATGCCGAGGGTGATTTCTGGCTCCATGTGTATACCAATACTAATGATCGTGTCGGTTTTGTAACTGAGACACTCTATACTGACTTTGTCGCCACTGGATTTGGAGATGGTGGAGATGGTGGTGAAGGTGGTCTTGCACTTGATCAGGAAGGAGATGGCCCTGGTGTCCTCTATTTCTTCGATATTGCACCGCTGATTACTGGAGCAGTAGACTCTGGTCTTGGTAGCTCTGCCTCAATGGACCTCATTCTTCCTTACGAGACCGAACAGGGTATCAGGGAATCCCAGCTCTTCCAGATGGGCGATAGAGATGACGGTGATGACGACGGTGGACCACTTGGTTTCATCTATGAAATCACACGAGGACTCAATATCTCTCTTCGAGCACCTGTCAGCTCATCAACAACTGGTTCCGGTATAGGTAATATTACTATCAACAACTTCGACTATGTGGTCGAATACACCAATGAGAGTAAGGAATATACCAAGATCTGGGAGGGTACAGCACCCTTCACGTTCGACGATGGTCCCGACGATCAGCCACCACAGCTGGGTCTTGACCAGGATGGACCACCTGCCGCCTACATGGATTACTACATCGAGTTGGATAACCAGGATGTACGGTACTATGACGCCAACACAGGAGCATTGCTCTACAAAAGTGATAACTCAGGTGTCTATGTCCACATGCAAGTCTACATCGAGTTAGGTGAACCCTTTGGAGATGTACTCGCATTCGAGACAGAGATCTGGTATGACTGGGAGAACGGTTTCCTACTGGAAGAGCATCCTTTCGACTATCAGGTCGCTCAGGATCCCAGTGACATCCCCACTTCGGAGACCACTGATGACAGTACCAACACCACAACTTCAACCACTGACACAAGTGGCAATGATACCACATCTGAGACTGATACCAGCCAAGATACACCTGATGTGTCCCTACCTGGTTTCGGATTTGCTACAACAATTGTTGCCTCAGGTATCATGGTCATGTTTGTCCGTAAGAGAAAGCTCTAATCCTAAATAATCCTCCATTATAGACACATATTCATACACAACAATCAATTCAACTATTGTAGCAATTGCTTATTTGATCCAAACCTGTGTCATTTTAAATGGGTAAATCCTAATTGATGTGGCGAAACAGATGTCAGAGGATACTGTATATTACTACCTAGACCGCAAATACTATCAGAGAAGTCACTGGCATTGGCTTTTCGGTCATCTTATGCAGTACAAGGGTAAAATCTTGCTGGTTTCCTTTTTGACCCTGATTACTATAGCATTGCAAACCTATATCCCTCTGATTTTTGGACAGGCAATCGACACAGTGATACCCGATGGGGATCTCCCAGGTTTGCAAGATCTGGCAATTCTGGTCATCATACTTGGATTGATCAGAGCACTCATCGGTTACCTTGCATCTATTTTCAATGAGCAGATCAGTCAGGAAACTGAAATGAATGTCCGTGTGGAGTTTTTTGAGAATGTCTCGAGAAAGAAGATGGACTTCTTCAACAAGGCACGAGTGGGAGACCTGATGAGTCAGGCAACCCAGGATACGCAGAACCTGACATTTGCAATATCTCCTGGGATCAGATCAATTATATCAGCAGTCTTTGGTATTATTGCGGCAGCCATTGCTATGCTAACATTGAATGTTACTCTGACTGCAACTTTTGGACTCATCTTCCCGTTTTACATCTACTTCATGTACACCTATGCAAAACGACTGCAGCCAGTTTCACTTGACCGCCAGCAGCGACTGGCAAAGATCAATACTGGCCTTCAGGAGAACCTGACCGGTATCCGTGTGGTTCGTACATTCTCTGCACAGGAACGAGAGGCACAGCAATTTGAGAGTCAGGTCCGATCATATGAGGATGTTCTGGTGGAGAGAGGAGCCATTTCTGCGTACTATATTCCCATTCTCCTGTTATCACTGTTGACATCACTTATTTTTCTTCTTGGTGTCTACATCATAGAGGCGAATGAGCAGGGACTCAGCTCTCTACCAGTTCTCGGGCTGAATATCCCCATCCAGCCACTGTCAGTGGGTGATCTGATTGCATTTCTCACTCTGATGGGCATACTGGTATTTCCTACACAGATCCTCAGGTTCCTGCTTGATGTAATCACACTGGGATTTGCCGGATCTTCCCGAATCTATACAACCCTGACAACACAATCCATCCTGGAGAAAGGTGCTGATTTGCCTCTCGAAAATATCAAGGGAGATATCACATTTACTAATGTCACTTTTGCCTACGAGGAGGGTGCCAGACCAGCAGTGATTGACCTGAGTTTTGATCTCAAGGCTGGAGAGACCTTGGCAGTTATAGGACCTACTGGGAGTGGAAAGACAACAATTGGCAAATTGCTGCTGCGATTGTACGATATTGACGAGGGATCTATCAGTATTGATTCTCTTGAGGTCAACCAGATAGAAATCAACCATCTGCGATCACAGGTGGGTATGATTGAGCAGGACATAATGCTGTTCTCAGCCTCGATCCGTGCAAATATTGCTTATGGTGTACCTAATCTGACAGATGAGGAGATTGAGGCTGCAGCAAAGGCTGCACAGGCACATGATTTCATCATGAGTTTCCCCGATGGATATGACACGATTATTGGCGAGAAAGGAGTGACTCTCTCTGGAGGACAGCGTCAGCGAGTAGCAATGGCACGTACATTTGTAACCAATCCCAAGATACTGGTGATGGATGACTCAACCAGTGCTATTGATGCACAGACCGAGGCAAAGATCTCTGCTGCAATGGAAGGATTACTGAAAAATCGAACCACAATTATCATTACTCATAGATTGGCAACACTGAAAAATGCAGATAAGATCCTGTTTCTCAGAAATGGAACGGCAGAGAAGATTGGCACACATCAGGAATTGATCGCCCCCTTTGAACCGTATCGTCAGATATTCGGGGCTTACCAGGAGTTGCCACCACTGGAGGTTGATAACTGATGTCAATGCGAAGAAAGACAGAGAAGGCATACTTTGACAGGGAGTACAAGTTTGGTACCACTGTCAAACGGCTGTCAGTCTATGCTGCAGAACAACGTGGCTGGCTTATCGTGATGTTTCTGCTCCTGCTGATATCTGCTGCCATCTCCATTGCTGTTCCCCTGGTTGTCAGAGAGGGGCTCAACGAGCTGTCAAAAAGCTCGGGTGCTATAGATTACGAGATGCTCAAGATCATCGGTTGGATCTATTTTGTCGGTTCATTTTTTGAGTGGCTCATCAATTACGCCCAGATCAAGGTCAACTGGATCATCACTGCTCGGTCGATATCTAGTTTACGCATACAGATGTTTTCCCGCCTGCAGGACATGGATGTCGGATTTTTCGACAAGATGGAAACGGGCAAGGTGATGAACCGTGTTATGGATGACTCCAACCAGGCAGGTAACCTGATCAATGTTTTTGCAACATTCTTCTCCAGTCTGACCCTCATTGTGGTCATGCTTGGCATCATGTTCAGTGTCAATGGTACAATGACCTGGTGGATACTGGGGTCCATTCCTGTGATTGTGGTAGTGGTAATATTCATTGCCAATTTCCTGAGAAAGTACTCGCAGAAGGTCAGGAGAACCCGGGCAGCAGTAAACGCTGCAGTGCAGCAGACTATTACCGGTGTTGCAGTATCCAAGGGATTTAACCGGGAGAAGCAGAATAGTGAGGAATTCACCGATCTTAATCGGGAGAACCTAAATGCCAGTCTCAAGTTGAGCTATACCTTCTCCATCTTCTTCCCCCTCATTGATTTCTTCTCAGTCCTGATTCTCTACCTGATCCTCAATTCAGGTGGTCTTCAGGTGATTCAGGGTAATATCCGGATTGGAGACCTCTACCTGTTCTACTCCTACACCCTCAGGTTATTTGGTCCTGTAATCCAGCTGGCATCACAGGTGGCACGGATACAGGCAGGCAGTGCGGCAACAGAGCGTATCTTTTCACTGCTCGATCTGGACTCGGTCATGAAAGTTGGAAGTGATAAACCAGAATCAGTAGAGGGGCACGTCACCTTTGACAATGTCCACTTTGCCTACACTCCCGATGTACCGGTCTATCAGGGCTTATCAGTTGACATTCATCCCAAGCAGACGATTGCACTGGTCGGCCACACAGGGGCCGGCAAAACTACCATGGTCAGCCTCCTTGCTCGGTTCTATGAAATACAGGAGGGGCAGATATTGATCGACCACAAGAACGTCCAGTCCTTCGATATCGAGTCCTACCGCTCTCACCTCGGTATTGTGCCACAGGAGCCCTATCTCTTTGCTGGGACCATTGCAGACAATATCCGCTATGCCAAACCAGATGCCACTGACGAGGAGATCCTTGAGGTCATACGGCTTACTCATCTTGATGAGTTTGTCGACTCGTTACCCGAGGGTATTGACACCGATGTCCGGGAGCGAGGTAGCAGGTTGTCTACTGGTCAGCGACAGCTGATCACACTGGCACGAGCACTGCTGGCAAACCCGGCAATACTTATCCTTGATGAGGCAACGGCATCAGTTGACGCCTACACGGAGAGTATGATCCAGAAAAGTCTGGAGAATCTGTTTGCTGATAGAACTTCAATCGTTGTGGCTCACAGATTATCCACTATCATCCATGCAGACCGTATCCTAGTCTTTGACCAGGGACAGATTGTGGGAGATGGGTCGCATGATGCATTGATTGAGACCAATGATACCTACAGGGATCTCTACAAGACATACTACGAGTTCCAGGGTATTGAGACTGTGGCGGATTAGTGAAAATAACAGATTTCACACCATAGTCAGAATGTATCATCCATAGAGTAAAGAGCTCACAACAGTTATCTGCTCAGAACAATCAATGAATGTATGAAGCAGAGAATACTCCATATTGCCCTGGTAGTCAGAGATTATGATGAGGCAATTGCATTCTTTACTGAAACCCTAGAATTTGAGCTGATTGAGGATAGCTATCAACCTGAGCAGGATAAACGCTGGGTGGTAGTGCGACCTAAAGGAAGTACAGGAGCTTCAATACTGCTTGCACGTCCCTCAAATGATTATCAGACAGCATTCATTGGTAACCAGACAGGTGGTAGAGTATCGTTTTTCCTTGAAACTGATGATTTCTGGAGAGATTATGAAAACTACAGGTCAAGAGGAGTGGAATTTGAGAGAGAACCAAAGGAAGCTGAGTACGGTACCGTTGCAGTCTTCAAAGATATCTATGGAAATCTCTGGGATCTTATCCAGCTGAAATAATTATCGAATTGTGAGAGATACAGGTGTTCCTTTTGGTGCATTTATCACCAGGTGTTGTCCTTCGAGCTTGTAATCACCATTGACCTCTATCTCGGGTGAAGGGAATTGCAAGATAGGAACATAGATCTCGGTTTGCCCACCATCACTGGTCCACTGCATCTCAAAGAGTTTCTTCTTACGGGAGAATGTCCATGTGGCGTTATCCCCACCAATTTTGGGGGGATACGGTCTGCAGAAACCTTCCAGGGCACGACCACCACTGTCAAGACCTGAGAATAGCTGAGATTGATCACGTGAGTAGATGGAGAAATCTTCAAGGTTCCAGCCGTCTCCCCATTTGTTTGTGTTATCCTCAGTGTAATTCCACAGGGTGGAATTGAGCTGCAACTCATCCATCAGGTTATAGTAGGTATCCAGTGCCTGTATCTGTTTTTTGAAATTTCCAGATTGGTATGCCTTTTTGCCATGCATATCGAAGGGTATTCCAAATTCTCCCACAAGAGTGGGGATACCGCCC